>DASVWQ010000474.1:0-3268 GCA_036393135.1 Ktedonobacterales bacterium | reverse complement strand
TGGGTGCCAATCACGATGTCCACCGCGCCGTCCGCCAGCGCCGCGAGCGTGTCGCGGTTCTCCTTGTCCGAGCGGAAGCGGCTGAGCAGCTCCACCCGCACGGGATAGGGGCGCAGACGCTGGCTGAAGGTGTTGAAGTGCTGGAGGGCCAGCACCGTCGTCGGCGCGAGGATGGCCACCTGGCGCTGGTCGAGCACGGCCTTGAAGGCGGCGCGCAGGGCGACCTCGGTCTTGCCATAGCCAACATCGCCGCAGACGAGGCGGTCCATCGGGCGGCCACGCTCCATGTCGGCCTTCACCTCGGCGATAGCAGTGGCCTGGTCGGGCGTCTCCTCGTAGGGGAAGCCCTCCTCCAGCTCCTGGAGCCAGGGCTGCTGGTCATCGGCGGGGAAGGGATGCCCGGCGACGGTCTCGCGCAGGCTGTAGAGGCGCAGCAGTTCGCCAGCGATCTCCTTCGCGCTCTCCTTGGCGCGCTGCTTGGCCCGCGCCCACTCGGCTCCGCCCAGCTTGCTCAGCGAGGGCGCCGCGTCACCCATGCCGATGTAGCGGGTCACGCGGTCGAGCTGGTCGGTGGGGATATAGAGCCGGTCGGTCCCGGCGTAGGCGATCAGCAGGTATTCGCGCTCAACCCCGTCGCTCTCCAGCTTGACGAGGCCGTCGAAGCGTCCGATGCCATGCTCCTGATGCACCACGAAGTCGCCGGGATGCAGCTCGGCCAGGAAGGCGGCGGGCGTGACACTGCGCTTGCGCTGGTCGCCGCCGTGGCCGCGCGCCCAGCCGAAGACCTCGGCGTCGGTGAAGAGGGTTAGCGCCATTGCGCGGCTGTGCCAGCCCTCCGGGAAGCGGCCATGCGTCACGACCAGCTCGCCCGGCTCCGGCGCCTCTGGCAGATCGACACGCGGCGAGACGTTGACGACGTTGTTGCGTCCCAGCAGCGCCTCATCGCCAAAGACCTCGCAGAGCCGCCGCGCCTGCAAGCTGGAGATGACGACCCGCTGCCGCGCGCCGAGCAACTTGCGCACATCCTGGGCGAAGGCTCGCAGCCGCCCGCCATAGGACTGCGCGGGGGTGAGGTCGGGAGCCAGCGCGCCGCCTACGCCGGGCGCCTGCTCATCGCTGAGGAGGCTGGCAAAGCGCGCCTGCGCGGGCCATTCGAGCAGCGGGCGCAGCGCGGACCAGGCGAGGAAGGCGGGCGCCAGGCCGGGCGGCAACTCGCCCTCGCGCTCCAGGCGGTCGCGGGTCTCCTCGCCCTCCTCGGCCAGCCGCTCGGCCACCAGGCGCGGCGCGTCCTCGTCGCCCAGCACGAGGCAGGCGTCCTGCGGCAGATAGCTGAGGATGCTGGCAGGTTCGCTCAGATAGGGCAGATAGCTGGCGATGTCGGGGAAGGACTGACGCTCGCGCAGCGATTGCAGGTCGTCCTGCCAGCGAGCGCGGGCGGCGGGATTCAGGCCGATGGCGTCGAGCGCGGCCAGCCGCTCGGCGGCCTCTGGGCCGCGTGTGGCCAGCGCCTCGCGCGCGGGGGTCAGCGCCGCCGCCGGAACCGGATTCAGCGAACGCTGGGTCTCCGGATCGAAGGTGCGGATGCTCTCGATCTCGTCGCCGAAGAACTCGACGCGCACGGGCCGCTCCATCGCGGGGGAGAAAATATCCACGATGCCGCCGCGATGCGTGCATTGCCCGACTTCTTCCACCTCGGCCTCGAAGTCGTAGCCCAGCGCCATCAGGCGCTCCAGCAGCAGGCGTGGATCGAGGCGCTGCCCTGGCTGGAGGGTCAGCAGGGCGGCGCGGAACTCGTCGGGCGGCATGATGGGCTGGGTCAGCGCGCGGGCCGAGCAGACGACGATGGCCGGGCCGCTGGCCGCGCCGCGCTCCGCCGCCTGGGTCAGCAGGATCAGCGCGTTCATGCGCGCCTTGATGGTGTCGCGGTCGGGGAGCAGCCGTTCCCAGGGCAGCGCATCGAGCGCGGGGAAGGCGCGGATGGGCAGGTCATCGCCGAGCAGGGCGGCGAGCGCCTGGGTGGCGTCCTCCAGCCGCTCGTCATCGCGCGTGACGAAGAGCAGCGGCGCGGGCAGCGTGTGGGCCAGCGCGGCCACCAGATAGGGGCGGGCGGCCTCGCTGACGCCAGAGATGGCGGGCAGGCGGTCGCCCTGGCTGCTGGGCGTGAGCAGTCGCTCGCGCAGGCGGCGCGTCTCCGGGCGGCCCTCCAGCAGGGGCAATAGTCCACGCAGCGACACGAGCGGCCTCCGTCCCGTCTCAGGCGTTGTAGCGGTTCATGGCCGCTTCTGGCCCCTCGGCCACCCAGAGCGTGGCGGCGTCGGCGGCGATGGCGATGGCCTCGTCGAGCTGGGCGCGCTCGTCGCCACGCGGCGCGTTGAGCAGGAAGTCCACATTCTCGTCGCGGCCATGCGCGGGACGCCCGATGCCGATCTTCAGGCGGGCGAAGGCGTTGGTCCCCAGCAGGCGAATGGTGGACTCCAGCCCGTGCTGCCCGCCAGCGGCGCCGCGTGCTCGCAGGCGCACCCGCGCCAGCGGCAGATCGAGGTCATCGCAGACGACCAGCAGGTCGGCGAGGTCCAGCTTGTAGAAGCGCACGAGGTCGCTCACCGCTACGCCGCTCTCATTCATATAGAGCTGCGGTTTAGCCAGCAGCACCCGCTCGGCGCGGTAGACGGGCGGCGCATCGGGCGAGGCGTCTGGCGCGGGCGGTAACGGGATACGCCACGAGCCGCCCGCCACCAGCGATTTGCCACGCTGCGGCTCCCATGCCCACCCCTCACGGCTGGCCAGACGCTCGACGACATCGAAGCCGACATTGTGGCGTGTGCGGGCGTAGCGCGGCCCCGGATTCCCCAGCCCAACGATCAGCTTCACCGCCGCGAACTCCTCCGCCGCCAGCGCCCGCCCAGCGGCCGCCTGACGCGCGCCAGACAGCGGGGCAGCCGCCACTTGCGGCCCCCCTGACGGACCGCGCCGACACGCCCACCCACCGGGCAAGCGCGCCGCGCAGTCAACACGTAGTGTACCACGCCGCCATGTGCGCGGGGAGGACGCGAATGGGACTGGCGCCGCACTCCGCGCCGCGCTCCGCGCCGCGCCCAGATACGCGCAATGGCGTATACGATAGCGATGTGACGCCCGTCTCCTTGCGGCCTGGGCGACCTCTGTGTTACAGTCTAGGCATTCGTAAATCCGTTTCGTGCGACTTTGGCAAACCGTTTGGCATATCGCCTGATCGCGCACTCAGTACCGTGTTCGCTACCTCACACCG
>DASVWQ010000473.1:0-5540 GCA_036393135.1 Ktedonobacterales bacterium | reverse complement strand
GCGGGCTGCTGCTGCTGGGCGCGCTCTTAGCGGCGCTGCTGGCGCTGGTGGGGGCGCTGACCCAGGCGGGGGTGGCGGCGCGGGCGCGGCAGACGCAGTTCGCGATCCTGCGGACGCTGGGGCTGGGGGCGGGGCAGTTGGTGGCGGCGCTGACGTTGGAGCAGGCGGTGAGCTATCTGCTGGGGACACTGGGGGGGCTGGGGATCGGGGCGCTGCTGGCATATGGCGGGCTGCCGTTCCTGGGGTTCACCACCGCCAGCTACGCGCCGCCCGTGATCGGCGTGCCGAGCGGTGTGCTTGCAGTCAATGTGTCAGCCTCGCTGCTCTACCTGGGCGGGCTGCTGGGAGTGTTCGCGCTGGCGCTGGGGCTGGCGGCGCTGGTGGGGCGTGCGGCGGGGCTGGGTCGCGCCCTGCGCGTCGGCGAGGACTGAGCGCCACAGCGGATGTAGCGCCCAGCGAAATGCCCCCTCTCCTCGCGGGAGAGGGGGCACGGAGTGGGGTCGAGCGCTGCCCTAGATGTCGAGGTTCTTGACGGCGTGGGCGTGCGCCTCGATGAAGCGCTTGCGCGGCATCACCTCATCACCCATCAGCATCGAGAAGGTCTCGTCGGCCTTGATGGCGTCCTCGATCGTCACCTGGAGCAGCGTGCGCGAGGCGGGGTTCATCGTCGTCTCCCACAGCTCCTCTGGGTCCATCTCGCCGAGGCCCTTGTAGCGGTTGACAGCGGCGTTCTTGCCTGGCCCCAGCCGCGCCAGGAACTCATCGCGCTCCTGGTCGCTGTAGACGTAGTGGCGCTGCTTGCCGACCTGGATGCGGTAGAGTGGCGGCTGCGCGATGTAGAGATGCCCATTGGTGATGAGCGGCTCCATGTGGCGGAAGAAGAACGTCAGCAGCAACGTGCGGATGTGGCTCCCATCAACGTCAGCGTCCGTCATAAGAATGATGCGCCAGTAGCGCAGTTTCTCCGGCGTGAAGGTATCGCCGATGCCAGTCCCCAGCGCGGTGATGATGTTTTTGATCTCCTCGCTGGTCAGCATGCGGTCGAGGCGGGCGCGCTCCACGTTGAGAATCTTGCCCCGCAGCGGCAGAATCGCCTGGAAGTGGCGGTCGCGCCCCTGCTTTGCGCTGTTGTGGACGAACACACCACCGGCTAGCGCAAAGTTGTGCGTGCCGGGGACTTCCAGATCATAGACATCCATCCGCTCGCTCAGCGGCTCGACCGACACGACACGATGGTTGAAGTTCGCCACTGTCTCGTGGAGACGCTCTTCGCTGCCCTCAAAGTATCGCTGGGTGAATTTGTCATAGCGCAGCAGTGACTTGTCGCCAGTCGCCAGGCGATGCGCACTGTAGCCATCCACATCGAGCGTGCCGTCGGCGGCGAGGAAGTCTCGTAGCGCGGCGAGTGTCTTGCGATAGTAAGTAGCGGATAGCGCCGCCGCCCGCCTTTCGCGGAACTGTGGTGTCCACTGCTGGCGAGTCTGCTCGCTTCGCCATGCGAGCAGTTCAGCATCCTGCCACTGCGCACGAGCCATATCCGAGAACGCCTGGCGCGCTTCCGGGTGCGACTCGAAGTACGCACGCACGCGCTCAGACTGCGCTTGCCGGTTGCCCTCATCGCTCCAATAGGCGCGCTGGCCCTCATCCAGGCGCGCGAGAACCTGCTCGCGGTATTCGTCGTTGGACTCGTAGAAGGCCAGCCACTTTTCTGCCATGTATGCCTTGTACTCGCCGTCTTCCCACTGCGCTTTTGCCTGCTCAGAGAGAACCTGGCGCGTCTCAGGTTGCCGCATGCGAGCGCTCATCGCCGCGCGATACTCATCGGTTTGATGAACTTTGCGGGCCTTCTCGATGACCTCTGGCCGGTGCAGGGTGCGGCTCACATGCTCGCGATGGTGCGCCAGGTGGGCGTCCTTCGTCATGCGGCTCAGGTTGGTCGGGTTATTGTTGCGCTTATTGAAATCGAGGTGATGGCAGTGATCGCCATCGGACTCGGCGTACACGCCCTGCCAGCGGTTGTACCAGTCGGCAAGCGTGTGGGTGAAGAGCCAGGAGTCCGAGCGCGGGTCCCACGTCATCTCGTAGCCGTCGATCGTGATGCCTGGCTCCGCGATGTCCGACACCTTGCGGTACAGCGGCATCAGCGAATCGTCTGGAGTCAGGTCGGCGGCGGCCTTATAGCTGCCATCGCGCAGCATGAAGCGGTGGTCAGGTGTGCAGATGATCGTCTCGCCTGTGTCCAGCGTCAACCGCACCACAGCGGCATTAGCTTTCGTCATGCGTGGATGGAGGATGCGCTCCAGCCCGACCACACCGTCATTGCGGATGGTATAGGCGAAGTGCTCCTTGCCCTCCTCTGCCTCGGCCGCCAGGTCGCGGAAGCTGAGCGCGCGGCCATCAGCCAGCGCCACCAGCGTATCGCCAGAGAAGCAGCCGCCGGCGCTGTCGCCCTCGACGAGGTACACCTCGGAACGCTGCGGCGACCGCTCGGAGCAGTCGGCCAGCTTGCCGGGGAGGGTCGAGTCGAGCGCGTCTTTGCGGCGCACCAGCTCGCGGGCGCGCCGGGCGGCGTCGCGGGCGCGCGCGGCGTTGAGGCACTTCTCGATGATGCGCTTGGCCTCGCCCGGCGTCTCCTCCAGGTATTGCGCCAGCATCTCGGTCACGACCATCTCGGTCTGCGTGCGGACCTCGGCGTTGTTGAGCTTGCCCTTCGTCTGGCCCTCGAACTGCGCCTCTGGCAACTTCACGGAGATAGCCGCCGTCAGGCCCTCGCGCACGTCGTCGCCGCTCAGGTTCGCGTCGGCCTCCTTGAGCAGGTTGGCCTTGCGCCCGTACTCGTTCAGCGTTTTGGTCAGCGCCGAGCGGAAGCCCGTCACATGCGAGCCGCCATCCACTGTGTTGACGCCATTGGCGAAGGAGTAGACCGTCTCGCTGTAGTTGTCGTTGTACTGGAGCGCCACCTCGATGATCGTCTTCTCGACCTTGCGCTCCACATACGCTGGACGCGCCATCAGCACGTTGCGGTTCTTGTTCAGATGGCGGACGA
Organism: Ktedonobacterales bacterium; assembly: GCA_036393135.1. Classification (GTDB taxonomy): domain Bacteria; phylum Chloroflexota; class Ktedonobacteria; order Ktedonobacterales; family JADMIN01; genus JAKAIY01. The sequence goes on along the minus strand of DASVWQ010000473.1, from coordinate 2,494 downwards.
ACGAGCGCAGGCCGCCATCGAAGTAGAAGGTCGCCTCCTGCTCGCGGTCGGGGCGCTCGTCGATGATCTTGAGCGTCACCTCGCGGTTGAGGTAGGCCATCTCGCGCAGGCGCTCAGCCAGCGTATCGAACTGGAAATCGCCCGTCTCCATGATCGTGAGGTCGGGCAGGAAGGTTACGCGCGTCCCCGTGCCAGTCGCCGAGCCAATCGACTTCACAGCGGCCAGCGGCGCGCCATGGCGATACTCCTGCACGTAGAGCTTGCCATTGCGCCGCACCTCGACCCGACAGAACGCCGAGAGCGCGTTCACCGCCGAGACGCCCACGCCGTGCAGGCCGCTGGAGCCTTGTTTGTAGCCGTCGCCGCCAAACTTGCCGCCCGCGTGGAGTGTCGTCATCACGATTTCGAGCGTGGATTTGCTGGGGGTCTTGGGGTGCGGCTCGACCGGGATGCCACGGCCATTGTCATCGACCGTCAGCGAGCCATCCGGGTTGATCGTCACGATGATGCGGTCAGCGACGCCTGCCATCGCCTCGTCGATACTGTTGTCGACGACCTCATACACGAGATGGTGCAGACCACGAATGTCGGTGCTGCCGATATACATGCCCGGGCGCTTCCGCACGGGCTCGAGACCCTCTAGGATCTCGATGTCTTTCGCGGTATAGTCCGACGATTTCGATACTGTCGCCATAGCGTGTCTGCTGCCCTCCTCGACAACGTCATGTACCCACCGCACGCTGCCGGAAACTTCCAGAATTACCTATCCATTTTACCACATTTTGGCCTTTTCCGGGGTGCACTAGGACCCATTGAGGCCAGAAGTCATGCGGATTTGCGCGTCGCCGCCTGCTCGGTACGCGGCGGCAGAGCGCGGGATCAACCGGGCGATCAACCAGGCGATCAATTGGATGGCGTGGGCGCGGCGGTTTCGCCGGTCTGGCGAATGGTGGCGATGCGCCATGTCTGCTGCTCCCGCGTCATGGTCAGGACGTAGACGGCGGCGGTTGATGTGTCGCCGCTGCGCACGACATCCACGGTGACGGTCGCGGTTGAGCCGCTGGTAGTGGAGGAGACGATGGCATAGGACACCACGCCGCCTGAGATGAGATCGGTCGCCCGCATCGTCGCCTCGAACTTCGACTCACTGAGCGAATTCTGCGCGCTGGCCGAGAGTTCGGAATAGGCGGTCGGGTAGTCGGCCTGGTGGACGGCGGCGTAGAAATTCTCGGCGGTCGTCGAGGGTGAACTGAGCGTGTTCTGCACCCAGAAGCCGCTGCTGACGGCGACAGCGGCGGCGGCGGCGACCATCAGCAAGATCGTCAGGGCGACGGCGGCGACCATCAGCGCCATGACAGGTGAGCGCTGCTTGAGCGAGGGGCGCGCGGGCAGGTGATGGCCGGAGCCGGAAAGCTGGCGCAGGCGGACGCTGACATCCGCGCGGGCGCCTAGCTCCTGGCGGCGCTGCTCGATGCGCGAGGCCAGATCGGCGTGTCGTTGTGGATCCGCCATGGCAGGCCCGCTTTCACTCACTGGCGACTGTGGCCACTGGTCGAGGTCAGCAGTTGCGCGTCCGCCGCGCGTGACCGGACGCCAGTCACGGATGATCGCCTAGTCCAGTATAGAGAGCATGCCCGCCGCGCCGCAATCCGCCTAGTACCGACAGCGGCTCGTTGGGATGTGGTAAGCCCCTGCTGGGCGCGCTGCGGCGCACGTCGTGCGAGATGCTAGTATGGGGTGTGCGGGGTGTTGACACGGTTTACCAGTGAGGTGAGTAGCGGATGCCTTCGAGTGAAGAGGGTGAGATGGACGCGCCCAGCCGTGCGGCGCTGACGGAGGACATTCGTGAGCGCGCCTACGCCCTCGGTTTCGACCTCGTGCGCGTTACCAGCGCCGAGCCATTCCCGCGCGCTGAGGAGGCGCTGAAGACGCGCATCGCGGCGGACTTCTTCGCCGGGATGGACTGGCTGACGGCGGAGCGCGCCGAGGTGTCGAGCGATCCGCGCGCGCTGCTGCCGTCCGCGCGGTCAGTGGTGGCGCTGGGCGTCTTCTATCTGACCGATGCGCCGCGCGATCTCAGCGCGCAGGGCGAGCCGCACGGGCGCGTTTCCGCCTACGCCTGGGGCGACGACTACCACGAGGTCATCCGCCGCAAGCTGGACGCGCTGGCCGCCTACGTGCGCGAACTGGCCCCGCCGGGTGAGGAAAAGAGCATCGTCTTTTGCGACACCGGGCGGATGGTAGACCGCGCGGTGGCCGAGCGCTCCGGCCTGGGCTGGTATGGCAAGAACACCAACATCCTGACGAAAGGCTGGGGGTCGTGGGTGTTTTTGGCCGAGCTGGTCACGAGCCTCGACCTCGCGCCAGACGCCCCGCTGGCGGCGAACTGCGGCCAGTGCGAGGTCTGCCTGCACGCCTGCCCGACCAATGCCTTTGTCGCGCCGTATGTGCTCGACGCGCGGCGCTGCATCTCGTACCTCACCATCGAGCATCG
>DASVWQ010000472.1:0-2026 GCA_036393135.1 Ktedonobacterales bacterium | reverse complement strand
CGCGCTCTGCTATAATCGAACGCACATGAGCTGCACGAGGCAAGCCAGGGAGAGCGGACATGGGCCATCGACAACGCTGGATGGCGCGGGCATCATGCGCGCTGATCCTCTGTGTGGCGCTCACGGGGTGCAGCGCATCGTTCTGGGCGACCACGCCAGCGCCGCGCCCGATTGGCCCTGGCTGCCCGTCGTGGACTTCGCCCACGACCCAGCGCGACATCACGCCACCCGCCTCTGCGGACCCGGCGGATGTGGCGGCGTATAACGCGCGGCTCGTCAGCCAGACCCGGCTGCCTGCGCGCAATCTCTACACGCTGACCCAGACCATCGTGTACCACCAGAAGGGCCATATCACCTGCCAGACGGCGCAGGTCCCTGCCGTCGAGCAGGTGGGCCAGGAGCGGCGCTTCTGGGTCATCAACCCCAGCCAGTCGGGGTATCATCGCATCACGGCGCGCCTGGACTACGTAACACCACACCTGTACGTCTACGTGCAGGATGGCGCGCAGGTGAACTACCTCGCGCTGAAAGCCTCGGCGGACCGCTTCGAGGCGACCACCTACGACCTCGACCGCGCCGCGTTTGGCGACCAGTGGAACCTCGGCCCGGACCACCAGCCGCGCATCACCCTGCTGAACGCGATCAACCTGGGCGCGGTTGGCGGCTATTTCTCCTCCGCCGATGAGTATCCTACGTCGATCAATCGCTACTCGAATGCGCGCCAGATGATCTACCTGAACCTGAGCGGCGGCGCGCAGCCCGGCGGCGCCTTCTATGACGCTACGCTGGCGCACGAGTTCCAGCACATGATCCACTGGTGGGCGCGGCCTGAAGACCCCTCATGGATCAACGAGGGAATGTCCGTACTGGCCCAGCGCCTCAACGGCTACACGACCGACAGCCTGGAGCAGGCCTATTTCGTCGCGCCGCAGACGCCGCTCGTCAATGGCTGGACTGATGACGCGCTGGCCAATCTGCCGCGCTATGGCGCGGGCTATGCCTTCATGGACTATTTCTATGAACACTATGGCGGCGATCAGGCCCTCCGCGCCCTGATGGCCAGCGCCTTGCCAGCGCCACAGGCTTTCGACGATGCGCTGGCGAAGCTCGGCTCGCACGATCACTTCAGCGACGTGTTCGCGAAGTTCCTCGCCGCGAACCTGCTCAATGATCCCAGTGTCGCGCGGGGCGCCTACGCCTACCGCGCGTTCCCTGGCGAGCGGGCGCATCTGACGGCGAGCGCGAAGACGTATCCCTACACCACGCAGGGGACGCTCGCGCAGTATGGCGCCGCCTATTATGATCTGCGCCCGCCAGTCGGCGCCAACGACGATCCGCCGACGCTGACGGTCAATTTCGCGGGCGCGCCGATGACGTCCATTCTGCCGTACCAGCCACAAAGCCCAGCGAATTCGCAGTGGTGGAGCGGCAGCGGCGACAACATGGACTCGACCCTCACCCGCGCAGTGGACCTGAGCCCGATTCGCGCTGGCCCGGTCACGCTGACCTTCGACGCTTGGTATGACCTGGAGCCAGGATTTGACTACACCTATGTCGAAGCCTCGCAGGATGGCGGCGCGACCTGGACCACGCTCCCCGTCACGACCGGGACCACCGCCGACCCGAACGGCGAAAACCTGGGCATCGGCATGACGGGTGTGAGCGGCGGCGGCGGCGACCAGCCCGCCTGGATGCGCGAGTCGGTGGACCTGACTCCCTACGATGGCGCAAAGGTCCTGCTGCGCTTCGAGACGGTCACAGATGACGCGGTGCATGACGCGGGCTTCGCGCTGGACACTGTGAACATCGCCGCGATCAAGTACAGCAGCGACACGACGCATGACGATGGCTGGACGGCGAACGGCTGGATTCGCACGACCAACTCCCTGCCGCAGCCCTGGAGCGCGCAACTGGTGGTCTATCGCACGGGTGGCAAGGCGCCGGTGGTCCAGCGGCTGAAGGTGGACGGGGCGACCGGGCATGCCAGCGCGACCGTCAGCGGCTTCGGCGATGCGGTGAGCCATGT
>DASVWQ010000471.1:0-2748 GCA_036393135.1 Ktedonobacterales bacterium | reverse complement strand
CACCGAGGACCTTGTCCTTCATCGCCTCATACTCGTTCTGGAACGCCTTGGCCTTGTCCTTGGTCTGGGTAAAGCCAATCGCGGCCTCCTTGTTGAGCAGAGAGGCGCCGACGTTCGAGGTCATGATGATGATGGTGTTGCGGAAGTCGACCGTGCGGCCCTTCGCGTCGGTCAGCTTGCCGTCCTCCAGAATCTGGAGCAGCATGTTGAAGACATCGGGGTGGGCCTTCTCGATCTCGTCGAGCAGGATCACACTGTACGACTTGCGCCGCACCGCCTCGGTGAGCTGGCCACCCTCCTCGTAGCCGACATAGCCTGGAGGCGCGCCAACCAGACGGGCAGCCGCGTGACGCTCCATGAACTCCGACATGTCGATCTTCACGAGGGCGTCTTCGCTGCCGAACATGAACTCCGCCAGCGACTTCGCCAGCTCGCTCTTGCCCACGCCGGTCGGGCCGAGGAAGATAAACGAGCCGATAGGGCGCTTGGGGTCCTTCAGGCCAGCCCGCGCGCGACGCACGGCCCGGCTGATGGTTTCAATCGCCTCATTCTGGCTGATGATGCGCTTGTGCAGCGCGGCCTCCATCTCCAGCAGGCGGGCGGACTCTTCCTGAGCGATACGCATCACCGGGATGCCCGTCCACATCGAGACGATCTGGGCGATGTCCTCCTCGGAGACGGTCGGCTTCTCGCTGCTCTGGTCGCGCTGCCAGCCCGTCTCCAGGCTGGAGATGCGGTCGCGCAGCTTCACCTCGCGGTCGCGCAGTTCTGAGGCGCGCTCGTACTCGCCACTCTGGATGGCCTCCTCCTTCTCGCGGAGGACAGCCTCCAGCCCGCGCACCGCTTCTTTCAGGTTCAGCGGGGCGAGCGAGCGGCGCATGCGGACGCGACTGGCCGACTCATCGATCAGGTCGATGGCCTTATCCGGCAGGAAGCGGTCGGTGATGTAGCGGCTGCCCATCTCCGCCGCCGCCTTCAGCGCGCCATCCGAGATGGTCAGGCGGTGGTGCTCCTCATAGCGCGAGCGGATACCCTTGAGGATCTGGATGGTCTCCTCGACGGTGGACTCGCGCACCATCACGTCCTGGAAGCGCCGCTGGAGCGCCGGGTCTTTCTCGATGTACTTGCGGTACTCATCGAGCGTTGTGGCGCCGATGCACTGGATCTCGCCGCGTCCCAGCGCTGGCTTGAGGATGTTGGCGGCGTCCACCGCGCCCTCAGCCGCGCCCGCGCCGACCAGCGTATGTACCTCATCGATGAAGATGATGCAATCCTGGCTCTGCTTCAACTCTTCGATGATCTTCTTGAGCCGCTCCTCGAACTCGCCGCGATACTTGGTGCCAGCGACGAGCGAGCCGACATCCAGCGTCACGAGACGCTTGCCGAGCAGTGTCTCTGGCACCTCGCCCGCGATGATCTTCTGCGCCAGCCCCTCGACGATGGCGGTCTTGCCGACGCCTGGTTCGCCGATCAGCGCCGGGTTGTTCTTCTGGCGACGCGAAAGAATCTGGATGACGCGCTCGATCTCCGGTTCGCGCCCGACAATCGGATCGAGCTTATTGGCGCGCGCAGAGTTGGTCAGGTCCGTGCCAACCTGGTCGAGCGTGGGGGTCTTGGAATGCTTGTCGCGCCCGCCCTCGGCATGCTGGCTGCCGGACTGGTTGAGGATCTGTATCGTCTGCGAGCGCACCTTCTCCAGATTGACGCCGAGGCTCTCCAGCACGCCCGCGGCAATGCCTTCGCCCTCGCGCACAAGCCCCAGCAGCAGGTGTTCGGTGCCGATGTAGTGGTGATTGAGGCGGCGCGCCTCATCGACAGCCAGCTCAATGACCTTCTTCGCGCGCGGGGTGAGGCCAATCTCGCCGAGCACGATGCGATCACCGCGCCCGATGATGAATTCGACGGCGCTGCGAACCTTGTTGAGCTCGACGTTCAGGTTGCTCAGCACTTTCGCCGCTACGCCGTCCCCCTCGCGGACAAGCCCAAGAAGGAGGTGCTCGGTGCCGATGTAGTTATGGTTGAAGCGCTGGGCCTCTTCCTGAGCGAGGCTCAACACCTTGCGAGCCCGCTCGGTAAACTTCTCGAACTTGTCGTTGTTCACCTGAAATCCCCCCTTTCATGGTTGAGGGCGGAATCGAAGCCCCTCCGCGCCAGGTAAACCTGACCCCATCATACTTCAATTCTTCTGGGAGCGTCAAGAAATGAAGTCTCGCCAGCCCGCATGAACTGCGGGTTCGCGCCACTTACGTCACGTGCGGCGAAAGATCGCTAAGGGATCGCTCGCCCGCGTGCGGCGCGTGTGTTAGGCGGTATACGCCTCCTGGCGCCTGAGACTCACAGCTTGCGCGCGGTGGGGGACGCACGATGGCCCCCGCCTGAAAGGTTCTCCCGCTCGCCGGATGTTGTGGTATCCGGCGTTGTCTAGCCCGTTGATGGCGACGATCCCGCCCTTGCGGAGCAGCGAGCGCCTGGCGGGAACACGCATCCCGCGCCGGGCGGCCCGCTTACGGGTCCGTCGCGACGATACAGGCGTTCGCCTGTCCTACGCGATGAGCTTGGCGCAAACGCCAACCCGACGTCACGCCCCTCCACCCCCCTGAAGATCACTGGCGCCGCGTCCACCGCCATTGGCGTCCGCCGGAGATGGCCTGGCGTCGGCCTCCACGCCTCCTGCGTGGTCATCGCCGTCCGCCATCTCCGCAACCTGTACTTTCATGAGTATTGTAGCGCATTGTACCCCACGACTTC
>DASVWQ010000470.1:0-3021 GCA_036393135.1 Ktedonobacterales bacterium | reverse complement strand
TTCCAGCCCGTGCTGGACACCTTCACGGGCGAGGCGGAGGCCGTGCGGCGGCTGGTCCTATGCAGCGGCAAGGTTGCGGTGGACCTGGCGGCGGCGCTCGATACGCAGCCAGCGGCGGCGGAGTGGATCGCGGTAGCGCGGGTCGAGCAGCTCTACCCCTATCCCCAGGAGGCGCTCGCCGCGACAATCCAGCGTTACCCGCGCCTGAGTGAAGTCGTCTGGCTGCAAGAGGAGCCGCGCAACATGGCGGCCTGGAATTACATCGCGCCGCAACTCGCGCGGCAGCTCCCGGCGAGCGCGGCCCTGCGCTACGTCGGGCGCCCGGAGCGCGCGAGCACGGCGGAGGGCCTGCCAAACGCGCACGCGGCGGAGCAGGCGAGAATCATCAGTGAGGCGCTCGGCGGCGAGCCAGCGGCCCAGGTGGAGACGCGCGAGGGACAGTATGTCAATTGAGGTAACGGCGCCGACCTTTGGCGAATCGATCGTCGAAGCGACAGTCGGCGCGTGGCGCAAGCGCGAGGGCGAGGCCGTCGAGGCGGGTGAACCACTGGTCGAACTGGAGACCGATAAGGTCAACGTCGAGGTGGTCGCGCCAGAGGCGGGCGTCCTCAGCAGCATCCTGAAGCATGAGGGCGACGTGATCGGCGTCGGCGAGACGCTCGCGCGGATCGAGGCGGGCGCGACGGCGACAGCTACGGCTGCGGCGACGGCGCAAGCGACGACCAGCGCGCCCGCGTCGGTCGCGGCGATAGCCAGCGTGCCAGTGGCCAGTGCGACGGCGCCTGCCGAGGCGGCCAACGGCGCCGGAGCCACTCCGCTCGCACGGCGCATCGCGGCCTCGCGCCATGTGGACCTCCAGGCGGTCAGCGGCACGGGCGCAGGCGGCAAGGTGACGCAGGAGGATGTGGAGAGCTACATCGCCGAGCAGACCACGCCCGTCGCTCCCGCTCCCACTCTGGTTCCCGCGCCCGCTCCAACTCCCGCGCCTGCGCAGCCAGTAGCGCCCGCGCCGAGCCGCGCCGTGACGCCTATGCCGACGCCGACGCCCGCGCCGGTGGTGGTGGACGCCCAGCGCGAGGAGCGCGTGCGGATGTCGCGCCGCCGCCAGACCATCGCCAAGCGGCTGGTGGAGGCGCAGCACACCGCCGCGATGCTCACCACCTTCAACGAGATCGATATGTCCGCCGTGATGGAGCTACGCAAGCGCCGCCGCGACCCCTTCAAGGAGCGCTACGGCGTGGGCCTGGGCTTCATGTCGTTCTTCACCAAGGCGGTGGTCGGCGCGCTGAAGGCCTTCCCGCGCCTCAACGCCGAGATCCAGGGCGATGAGATGGTGCTGAAGCGCTACTACGACATCGGCATCGCGGTTGGCGTGGAGGAGGGCCTGGTCGTGCCAGTGCTGCGCGACGCCGACCGCCTCTCCTTCGCCGAGATCGAGCGCCAGATCGCCGTCTACGCCGACAAGGCGCGCAAGAACCAGCTTAGCCTGGAGGAGATTCGCGGCGGCACGTTCACCATCTCGAATGGCGGCACCTTCGGCTCGCTGCTCTCCACGCCGATCCTGAACGGGCCACAGGTGGGCATCCTCGGCATGCACAAAATCCAGGAGCGGCCCATCGCGCTGAACGGCCAGGTCGTCATCCACCCGATGATGTACGTCGCGCTCAGCTACGACCACCGCATCGTGGATGGCAACGAGGCCGTGCGCTTCCTCGTCCGCATCAAGGAGCTGGTGGAGGACCCGGAGTCGCTGCTGATCGACGGGTAGCCCACACCCCCGGCCCCTCTCCCGCGAGGGAGAGGGGAGTTCTGGTTTCCCCCTCTCCTCGCGGGAGGGGGTCCCCGCGAGCTAGCGGGGCGGGGGGGCAGGGGGTGCGGGCTACGCCGAGTACTCCGCCAGCAGCTCGCGGAACTGCTTCGCGAGGCCCAGCGCCTCCTCGAAGGGTCGCTGCCAGACGTTGCGCCCGAAGATAAGGCCGGTCGCGCCAGCGTCCATCGCGATGCGGGCCTTGTCGATGATGTCGCCCTCGCCCTGCATCTCGCCGCCGCTGAAGAGCACCAGCGCCTTGCCCGCCGACTCCACCACCATCCGCGTCGCCTCCTCGCGGGTGACGCTCAGCGTGTTGTAGGGCTTAGGAGCCAGCTTGTCGTTTTCCGGGTTGGCCTTCGGCACGTTGATCTTCACAATGTCCGCGCCCAGCTCAGACGCCACACGCGCCGCGTAGTCTACCGCGTAGAGGCTGTCGCGCCCGCCCTTCTTTTCGATGGCCTCGCCACGCGGGTAGGCCCACACGATGATCGGCATGCCGTAGCGGTCGGCTTCCTCACGCATGATGCGGAACTGCGTGAAGTCTTCGACCTGCGCGGGCGAGCCGACGTAAAGCGTGTAGCCCACCGCGTCGGCGCCCAGCCGCACGGCATCCTCGACGCCCGCGATCATAGGCGAGAGGGCACGGTCATCGGGCGGAATCTCCGTCTTGCCGTTCAGCTTCAGCACCAGCGGCACGGCCCCGGCATACTTGTACATGTGCTTCTGGGCGATGCCATACTGGTAGACGATGCCCGAGAAGCCGCCCTCCTTCGCCAGCCGAAGCTGGAAATCGGGATCCTTCGAGGGCGGGTTGACGAAGAAGTCTCGTGGGCCGTGCTCCAGTCCCTGGTCAATCGGCAGGAACATCAGGGTGCCGTTGCCGGGGCCGAAGCTATAGAGGAGCCGGTGCAGACGGGTTTTTTTGCCGATGCTGAGATCGAGATCGGCGAGGGTTGGCCGTTTCACGCGCGTCATTGCCATGGGAGATTCTCCTGTGCGTACTGCCCAGCGGCGCCTTCCCGCCAACCAGCGACGGGCGCGCAATTCGCCAGGCATCCTTCGACAGTCGCGCCGGGTCGGCCCGCCTCCATGAGGCGGCGCGCGCAAGCCCATCCGCGACGCCGCGCCTGTCGCCATTGACAGTCTAATGCAGTCTATCATGCGCTCGCGGGCGGCGACAATGCGCCAATTCGCGCGACCCGCGCCGGGCG
>DASVWQ010000469.1:0-2438 GCA_036393135.1 Ktedonobacterales bacterium | reverse complement strand
GAGCCGCGTGGCCGCGGCGACCAGTCACGTCAGCCTCGCCAGCCGCACTATCCGCAGCAGGGGCAGCAGGCGCCCGCGCAGCCGTACCCCACGAGTGGCTACCCCAACGGGCAGCGCTCGCAGGGGCGCGATGAGCCGCGCGGCGGCCAGTCGTATACCGTCTATCCACCCGCTGCGCCGTACCAGCCCACCGACCCGTATGCCCAGCATGGGCAGCGCGACCAGCAGGAGCAGCCGCCGCGTGGGCAGCGTGGCCGTCCCGGTTATCAGAGCTACCCTGACCAGCGCGGCTATCCTGACCAGCGCGACCAGCGCGACCAGCGCGACCAGCGCCGCCAGGGTGGCCACCAGCGTGACCAGCGTGACCAGCGTGACCAGCGCGATCAGCGCGATCAGCGCGATCAGGGTTACGAGCGCCAGCCACAGGGCGGCTATCCGCAGGATCGCCGAGGCGGGCGCGGCCAGCAGCAGCCCGGACGTGGCCGTGGCCGCGAGCAGCAGCAGACACTGCCGCCGCTCTACACCAATCCCGCCGCGAACGCGCCCATGGACACGCGCTACAACCCCTATACGCAGCCCCAGCGGCAGCAGCCCGCGCCCCAGCAACACGCCCGCGTGGTGGAGGTGGCCGGGATGCTCTTCCCGACCGGGCATGGCGCCGCGACCGCCGACATCCTCGACGAGCGCACGCTCCAGATGACCGGACGCATCTCGCTCGAAGACATGCGCCGCTGGAATCTGCGTCCTGGCGATGTGATCCGGGGGCAGATCGAGGAGCGCGGCCAGCGCCGCAACCTCATCGCGCTCGACATGGTGAATGACGCCGGGCCAGAGGCGGCGCGCGAGCGCCCGCACTTCGACCAGCTTACCGCGACCTTCCCCGACCGGCGCGTCCGGCTGGAGCAAGGCGCGCGGCCGATCTCCGCGCGCATCATCGACCTCTTCGCGCCGCTGGGCTTTGGCTCACGCGCGCTGATCGTGGCGCCGCCCAAGACCGGCAAGACGACGCTGATCCGCGAGGCGGCGGAGTCGGTGCTGCTGGGCTATCCTGATGCGGTGGTGATGGCAGTGCTGGTGGGCGAGCGGCCTGAGGAGGTCACCGACCTGCGCAGCCGCCTGGAGCCGCGCGGTGGGCATGTCTACGCCGCCAGCTTCGACGAAAGCACCGAGCGTCACGCCTGGCTGACCCAGGTGGCCGTGGAGCGCGCTAAGCGCGTGGCGGAGTCGGGACGCGACGCCTTTATGGTGCTTGACTCGCTCACCCGTCTGGCCCGCGCTGAGAACCTCTCCGCGCGTGGAGGCGGGCGCACCCTCTCCGGCGGCATCGACGCGCAGGCGCTCGATACCGGACGGCGGGCGTTTGGCGCCGCACGCAACCTGGAGGAGGGCGGCAGCATCACGATTCTGGCGACCTGCCTGGTGGACACCGGCAGCCGACAGGACGACGTGGTGTATGAGGAGTTCAAGGGTACGGGCAACATGGAGCTGCACCTCTCGCGTGAGTTGGCGCAGCGCCGTCTGTTCCCCGCCGTAGACGCCGTCAAGTCGGGCACGCGGCGCGAGGAGCTGCTGCTGACGCCGGAAGAGCTGCGCGGGGCGACCACCCTGCGCCGCCTGCTGGCCGACAAGCCGACCCAGGCCGCGACGCAGTGGCTGCTCGACGCAATGGAGCGCACGCCCTCCAACGCGACGCTGCTCAACGCCATCGAGCAGCAGACAGGCGCCCGCGCCCGCTAGATACGTGGCGGGTGAGCGCCTGGAGCCGCGCTAAGGGCTTGCGGGCCACGAAACCTGCCTGCACAGGCTGGGTTCTCGGTGTTGCGTCGAGCGCGTAGCCTACAACCTATTCTGCCCTGTGGCTCAGGGACAAGACTGCGGAGCCAGGCCGCGGAGGCGGCCTTTGTGGCGCGCACGCCCATAGACGCGGGTTTGCCCGCCACAGCGCTAGATACGTGGGCGTCAGGCGCGAAGTCCCCTCACCTCCCGCGATGGAGTGAGGGGACTTCGCGTATCCAGAGGAAGCGCGAAGGAGTGAGCGGGATGAGCCACACCGACCGGCTACTGGCCATCGTGCTGGAGTTGCAGGCGCATCGCTGGCGGCGCGCTGAGGATCTGGCGCGCACACTGGAGGTCAGCAAGCGCACCGTCTATCGCGATCTGGTGGCGCTGGGGCTGGCGGGCGTGCCGGTCATCTCGACGCCGGGGCGCGGCTATGCGCTGGTGGAGGGCTATTTCCTGCCGCCGGTCAGCTTCACCACCGATGAGGCGACCATCCTCTCGCTGGGCGCCGATGTGATGGCGCAGAGCTTCGACGCGCAGTACCGCGCCGCCGCGCAATCCGCCGCCAGCAAGCTCACCGCCGCGCTGCCCGAGCGCCTGCGGGATGAGGTGGCGGCGCTGCGCGAGCGCATCCAGGTCGGGCCAGACGGCGCGACGCT
>DASVWQ010000468.1:0-2053 GCA_036393135.1 Ktedonobacterales bacterium | reverse complement strand
CGTGGAGCTACGGCTTCACTAAGACCCCGAGTAGATGACTCGGTTGATAGGGCGGACGTGTACCCCTGGTAACAGGTGGCGACGCCCCTGAGGCGTCGCGCACAGCGCACCGTCCCTAATGGTCGTCGGCTTGGCTACCTTGTTCTTCTTTCCCGCTTCCCTTCGATTCACGGGCGCCAGTCAGATTGGCGTGGCAATCCGCAGACCGGAGCGATCTGGTCCGCGCCTTGTATCGCATGCCACACATGCAGCCCTAGCGCGGCAAACTCGCCCGCTCGGCAAAATTGAAGCAGGTAATGCGCTCTCATTCACACTCTGTGGCGCGCCCAGGTGGCGTGTTCGTGAGCATCACAGGCGTCGCGGCTTGTCGCGGCGCGCAGGCCCGGTCGAGCGTAGACTCAACGCTCCCGGGCCTATCTGTCTATCCCGTTCAATGCGGCGCGCGATCGGGCCGCATACCCGTAGGGGGCGCTGTCCGTTTCTCCCTAGGGGGTTGCGCCTGTTGTGTAACCTGGAATGACGACCTTTCGTATAGTTTAGAGGAAGATACTGGTAGAGAGATGTCTGGGATGCTGTAGACGCGCTATGATCAGATGAGGTGTATCGCAGGGCGCCGCCACTGTTCGTGGCGCCCACGTCGCATGTGGCCCGGCGCCTGGAGTGAGGCGGTTCGCTCGCTGTCCGCGAGGACACGCGACGCCTCCCGGGAGCACAGCCCGCATCGGGCGCCCTGCATGACGGCGATGAGGCGTAAACCCTTTCGATGCTCCTCTGATCACCCGGCGCTGACCTGCGGCAGCTTCGACCAGTCACTCGTGGCGCGCGAACCTGCGCGACTCCCCTGCTGGGGACGCGCGCGAGATGACAGCTTGCGTCGCGCGGCGATGCGGGCGGAGTAGGCCAGATGTGACGCTCAGGCGCTCCTCGCGGAGGGACGCCCGGGCGGGCAGGTCTGGGGGATGCGCCGGGTTCCGGCGTTCTTCTCCCGCCGAAGGTGATGAGAACGATGACGACGAACTTGCGCGAGCTCGAACAGCTTCTGGGCGAGTCTCGCAAACGAGGATATGTACGGCGCGCCGAGCTTGAGGCGGCCCTGCGGCAAGCGGGGCGGCGTCAGGCGGGGCGTGTCGGCGGCACGCGCACGCCTCCTCAGCGGAAGAGCGATGACAGCGCCACTCCGCGAATCGAAGAGCTGCATGACCTGGATTCGGCCATCGAGCTTTTCCTCGCGAATGACGTTGACATCGTTGATGACGATGATGAGGCGGCTCGCGTGCGGGAGGACGCGGAAATCGAAAGCAGCATCCACGCTATGGAGACTGAGAGCGCTCCACTCGTCGACCTGCCAGACGAATCGGAAGTGAGCGGCGCGCGTCTGCGCCGGGTGCAGGAAGTCGCGAAGGCCGCTGAGCGCGGCGAAGCGGCGGAAGTGGATACCATCACCGCGTACCTGCGGGAGATTGGCCGCGTTCCGATGCTGAGCCATGCCCAGGAGATTGATCTGGCCCAGCGCATCGAAGCGGGCGATAAGGAGGCCGTGCAGCAGTTCGTGCTGGCCAACCTGCGTCTGGTGGTGAGCATCGCCAAGCGCTATGTGGGCCGGGGCCTCTCGCTGCTCGACCTGATCCAGGAGGGCAACATCGGGCTGATGCGCGCCGTCCAGCGCTATGACTGGCGCCGCGGCCACCGCTTCAGCACGCACGCCACCTGGTGGATTCGCCAGGCGATCAGCCGCGCGGTAGCTGACAAGGGGCGAGCGATTCGGCTTCCCGTCTATGTCAACACCGCGCTGAACCGCGTGCGTCGCGAGCGCCAGCGGCTCGTGCAGGAGATGGGGCGCGACCCCACCGAGCAGGAGCTGGCGGAGGCGCTGGGGATGGACGTGGAGCGACTGCACGAGCTGGAGGCCGCCCCTGGCGCCCCCATCTCGCTGGAGCTGCCCGTCGGCGAAGACGAGGAGCAGGAGCTGGGTGATGTGCTGGCCGATGAGAATAGCACCTCGCCCGAAGAGGTGGCCACGACCCGCACGATGAAGCAGGAAGTGCAGGAAGTG
>DASVWQ010000467.1:0-3962 GCA_036393135.1 Ktedonobacterales bacterium | reverse complement strand
GCCCTCGTCGGCGGACCCGTCGGCGGCGCTGGGCGTGGCCTCGGCGTCGAGCGGTTGCTCGTCGGCGGCCTCGTCCATCGGGAATGGCGCGTTCAGATCGCTCGTATTGTCCATGTCGCCTCCTGTTCGCGACTGCTGATCCACACAGAGATCGGCGCAAGCGATGGCTGTGCAATCACCGGTCGCGCCGCCTTGGCCCGATGCGATGCGCATCGGAGGAGCGCGCCTGGCAGTGGTTGGACCACTTGCGAACACATACACAACCAGTCAAAAAAAGGTATAAGCGCCCGTATTCTATCACAGCCTGTCTGAAGCGCAAGTCACACGACAAGGCCTGCTATGAGACGCGGGCTGAACTCCCTATCAGTCTGTGTCCGCGAGCCGGGCGGCGCTAGCGGTCGCGGGTCTTTGTGGGCAGCTTTGCCAGCGCCGATCCCCACTCCGCCTCACGCGCGGCGCGCCAGGCGTCATGCTCGGCGCGCGTCACGTCCGCGCGGAGCAGGCCAGCGGGCGCGCACAGCTCCAGGCTGATGTGGCCGGGGCGCACGATGGGATGGCGGATGACGCGCGCGGCGATGGCGGCTCCCGGCGAGCGAGCGGCTACGATATAGGAGAACTTCTCGTCTTCGTAGGGCGCGGCGCCGCCTTTGAGCTGGCGGTGCAGGCGCGATCGGGCGAGGCGTCGGGAGAAGTGGCACCAGTCCCCAGGCGGCATCGGGCAATCCTCGGCATGTGGGCAGGGGGCGACGATGTGGGCGCCCGCGTCGATCAGCCAGGCCCGCGCCTCGCGGATGGCGGCGAAACCGCTGGGTGTGCCGGGCGCCACCAGCGCCAGCGCGCCGCCGCACGCCGCCCATAGCCGCTCTACCACCCCGATGCGCCGCTCGTGAGGCAGTTCATTGAGCGCATAGGAGCAGACACAGAGGTCGAATGGCGCGTCGGGCAGGCGTCCCCAGTCGGCGGCGATGTCCGTCTGCCGCCACGTGATGGCGCGCTCGTCCGGCGCCGCACGCAGCAGCCGCCGTCCGACCTCCATCATCCGCTGGTCACGCTCCAGCAGGGTCGCGCGGGCCAGCGTGGGCCAGACCGCGCCCGCCGCCCAGACCGCGCCGCCCGGCCCCGCGCCGAGGTCCAGCAGGCTGGCGGGGCGCCAGTTGGGCAGGCAGCGGCGGCTCTCGGCCAGCGTCTCGGCCAGCGCCGCCCAGGTCGCGGGCAGGCGCGTCACGGCATAGGCTATGGCGGCCAGCGGCGACGAGATTGCGCCGGAAGCATCCGCCGCGCCACGATACGCGGTCGAGAGATCGGCGGCGGCCTGGGCCAGCGCATGGGCCGACACACCTTCGGCGAGTTCGTTCAGCGCCACGCGCAGCGCCTCTGGCAATTCCACGGCGACCCTACCCGCGCCGCTCTTGCTGGGCTTCCCAGCGGTCGCGCGCGTCGAAGGCGGAGACGGCATCGGGCCAGAGATACGGCTCGTAGAGCACACAAACGGCGTTGGGCGTCTGGGGATTGGGCGCGAGCCAGTGGCCGCCGTTGTGGCCGTCGAACTTGCACTCCATCCACATCCAGAAGCCCTGCTCGACATGCTTCAGGTCGAAATCCGCCATCTCGAAGTGGCCGTTGCGGCTGCGAAGTTTCATCCCTTTGTCTCGTTGCGCCATCCGTCCACCTGCTTTCTTCGCGCTCGCGGCGTCGCGCGGGCTACGCGCCGCATCTCTGGCGCAGTCTATCATCGCTCGCCGCCCCGCCACAAGTCGCCGTGACGTCGCCTCGCTCATTATGAGCGATCATCATGCCGGGAACCTAAGTATTGGCCCTCCAGTCGCATACAGAGATGGAGAGGCCTCTCAAGTGAACAGTATCGCCGCCACGCGCGGCTGGGAAGGGGACGCCCGACATGCGTGGCGACCCGCAACCACTAGCTGACGAAACCGACGCCATCCGCCGCTGCCAGCAGGGCGACATCGCGGCGCTGGGGGCGTTGGTGACACACTACCAGACACCCGCCGTCCGCCTGGCGTACCTGCTGACGGGCGATCAGGACCTGGCCAACGACATCGCGCAGGACAGTTTTCTGCTGGCCTGGCGGGGTATACGGCGCTTCCGGCTGGGCGAGCCGTTCGCGCCGTGGTTCTATCGCATCGTCACGAACTCCGCGCGGCAGCAGATGCGCTCGGCCCGCTACCGGCGCGAGGTCAGCCTCGAGGCGCTGGTGAGCGATGATCCCGATGCGCGACGGCTCGGCGTCTCGCTCGCCGCCACCCAGGCCAGCCAGGCTGACCCGGAGGAGCGCGCCGAGCGGGCCGAGGCCTGGGCCGCGCTGCTGGCCGCGCTGGCCGCGCTGCCCCAGAAGCAGCGCGAGGCCGTCGTCCTGCGCTACTACCTTGGCTATACCGACAGGCAGGCGGCCACGATTCTGGGCTGCCATGTTGGCGCGATCCAGCAGCGACTGCACGACGGGCGCGCCAGCCTCCAGCGAGCGATCCGAACGCGCTACCCTTGGCTCCTCCGCTCCCTTCCAACTCTCTCTTCCAGTGAACCGTAGGAGGCGTTACCCGATGTCACGCCAGTTTCCCGACTCACCCGGCGACGCCGACGACGAACTGCGCAGGCTCTTCGCTCGCGCCGCTACCCATATCGATCCCCGCGATGATCTCGCCGCCAGCGTTCAGCGGATGGCCGCGGATGGCGCGGCGCACCGGTCGGCGGGCAGCGCGCGGCCGCTCTCCATCGCCGCTACCCTCAGCGTCATTGTCGTCGTCGCGCTGCTGGTTGGCGTCCTGACCCAGCTTGGACGGCTCGGCGGGCGCTCCGCTGGTGGTCCAGGCGGCGTCGTCGCGACCGCTACGCCGACGCGATTCGCCGTCTCCAGCGTTGATCTCGCCGTCTCGCCCGCATCCATCGCCGGGGATGTCTGCGGCAGTACGCAGAGCTTCGGCTATGTCGCGACTTTCCATATTCCCGCGCGCACTGCGGGCGGGACCATCCAGTTCGCCTATACGCTGAATAACGGGCGCTCGCAGACCGCCGCTTCGGTTGCGGTCAGCCCGGGCGCGACGACCGCGACGTACCGGTTCACCAGCGACGGGACGCTAAGCCCCGACCATACCTACCCCGCGCCTGCGTCAGTGCTGGTGACGAGTCCGAATCGCGTCGAGTCGGCGGCGGCGCTGCCCACCGGCGTCTGCGCGGCGCCAGGGCCGTTCCAGGTGACGGGCGCCACGATGGCCGTCAGCCCGAGCAGCGTCGCGGGCCTGCGCTGCGGCAGCCAGATTGATGTGGCCTATACCGCGACCTTCCATCTCGCGCCCAATGGCGCTGGCGGAACGATCAATTTCATGTACACGGTCAACAACGGACGCGGCTCGACGCCTGCCAGCGTGACGGTGGCTCCGGGGCAGACTAGCGCGACCTATGTGTTCCACTGGTCGGGCGCGCTGCCCGCCGACCACACCATGCCGGAGGGCGGCGGCGTCATCACCAGCAGTCCCAACGCCGTCAATTCGGGGCTGCTGGGGCCGAGTGGTATGTGCCAATAGCGCCCTCACCAGCCGGTTTCCCACACGAAAGACGGGCCGCATCTCCTGGTGGGGATGCGGCCCGTAGATCGCCCCGGCGCAGCGGGGCGGAATGCGAGTGGAGAACGAGTGGAGAAAGAGAGCGAATCCCCGCCTCCAGCGCCGCTCCGAGAGGGAGTCCAGCGGAACGACGTTCGCCCGGAGACAAGGTTTCGCCCTCGCGTTGGCGTTCGACCAGTTTACGGCGAAACGTGGTCGAGACGCTGGTTGCGGGTTCGAATGCCGAACTGCGCGATGATCGCCGCGACAATCAGGAACGCCGCAATCAGGAGGAACGCATACAGCGCGCCATTGGGTTGTCCGCTGAGCGACGGCAGCACTGAGCCAGCGATCACCAGCAGACCAATGCCGCCACCAACATGCCCGATGCCATCCACGATGCCG
>DASVWQ010000466.1:0-7229 GCA_036393135.1 Ktedonobacterales bacterium | reverse complement strand
CGCGTGGCCGCGCTCGTCGAAGCGCGTCCCCTGGGCGATGAGCCAGGCGACCGCCTCACGCGCCTCCGCCAGCATCGCGCGGGCGGCGCCCTCGTCCACCAGTCCCGCGCCCGCCGTGAGGGTGTCGCGGAGCTGCAATTCGGGGTCGTCGTCGGGTCCGACGGGCGCCGCCAGCCCACCCTGCGCATAGCGGGTGTTGCTCTCGCCCAGCGCGGCCTTGGTCAGCAGGGCAACGCGCAGGCTGGTGGGCAGGGTCAGCAATATCGAGAGGCCAGCGACACCGCCGCCAATGATGATGAGGTCAAAGGATTGCGCTTCGACGGGCTTCCGCCCGGTCGGTCCGGTCATGTCCCGGCTCCTTTCGCGCCTGGCGAGCGGGCCACATCGCCCGGCTTGCCGCACTGCGCGAGCAGTCAGCCCTCGCGCCACTCTGGTGTATAGTGTACAACATACACTAACTCACCGTTGGCGAGATTATATCACACCCAGCGCACGCCGTGCCAACCTCGCGCTGGAGTAGGCGTCAACGCGGCGGTGATGTACAATTGTGGCGTGACGAGGCGATTGCCGGGAGGGAGCAGCGCGCATGCCGGACCAGCCAGCCCGATCAGCCGGATCAGTCGGACCATCGCCAGTGGCGACGGAGGGTGATGATCGCGCCCCCGCCGCGCCCCGCGCTGAGACGCCTGGCGAGATGCCTTGCCCTGTCTGTGGCGCCGCGATGCCCGACCTCAAGGGTGGCAAGGCGACCATCTGCCCCAACTGCGGCTTCAAAGATAGTTGCTGCTTCTAATGCCAGCGTCACACCAGCGTCTTAGCCGAGGAGGAGTCCATGCCGCGTATCCCGTATCCTGACCCCTCGAAGATCACCGATCCCGAAATCCTGGGCTATCTGGAGGACGCCCGCCTGCATGGCGCGCCCCGCCCGGAGAGCCAGGCCATCCGCGCGCGTGTCCCTGCCGTCATTCGCGCCTTCACCCAGGCGTGGATGACGACCTTTCGCGAGGGTGTGCTCGACCACTCGCTCAAGGAGTTGTGCCGCGTCTACGTCTCGCAGTCCATCGAGTGCGAGTATTGAGGGGCGCAACGTTCGGTCCGGTCTGGATCGGGGACGATTCCTGAGGCGAAGTACGCGAAACTGCTGCACTACGCCGATTCTGACGAGTTCACGGAGCGCGAGAAGGCCGCGCTGACCTACACCAGCGCCATCGTCTGGGAAGCCTCGCTGGCTGACGATGCGCTCTGGGAGAAGCTCCACCAGCATTTCAGCGATGAGGAGTTGGTCGAGCTGGGCTTCTTCGTCGGCCTGACACTGGGCCAGCAGCGCTGGATCAAGACGCTGGGCATCGGCCACCGCGAGTTCATGCCGGGGACCGAGGGCGGCCTGGCGACGGAGGAGTAACTGCTGTGCGCCGCGCCGCCTCCCGTCGATGAAACAGGTATCGGGGAGGCGGCGATGCGGCGTAACCGCTGGCCGTAACTGTGAGTAGACACATGAGCAGGCGCCTTCCGCAGGTGAGGGAGGGAGGAAGCCGATGAGTCGCCATTATCACAGGCCATCATGGATGGACGCTTCCCGTTGGGCCGCGCCTGACGACGCCGACCACGCCAGCGCCCCAGCCACCGCCCCAACCGATGCGCCAACTGATGCGCCAACCGATACGCCAACTGATGCGCCAACCGATGCGCCAACCGATACTCCAACTGATGCGCCAACCGTTACGCCAACCGACGCCGACCCGCTGGCGCAGATGCCATTCTTCGCCAGTTTGCGCCCCGCTGACCGTCGCGCGCTGGGCGCCTGCGGGACACTGCGCAGCTATCCGGCGGGCGCCGCGCTGGTCCAGGAGGGGCAGCGCCCGGATGTCGGCCTTTTCATCGTGATGCGCGGCAGTGTGCGCATCACGCAACTGAGCGCCAGCGACGGGGTGCGTCCGCTGGCGTTGCTGGGGCCGGGCGAGATGTTTGGTGAGCTGGCGTTGCTCGATGATGAGCCGCGCTCGGCGACCGCGACGGCCATCACCCCCACCCTGGCCTTCGTCACCCCCATCTTTGACATCCGCCCACTTCTGCGGCGCAACCCGGAGATCGCCATCGCGCTGCTCGCCCAGATGTCAAAGCGGATTCGCGCCGCTGAGGCGTGGCTCACCATGTCCTAGTCCGCGCGATCTCAGCCGTCGTCCCGCTCCCGCGCTGCGAGCGCGCGTCAGGCGCCGCCGAGCAGCGCCAGTGCGGGGACATACAGCGCGAGCGCCACGATCAGCAGCCAGAGCGCGACGGCGCCCAGTATCTGGGGGTCACGCCAGAGCAGTTCGTCGGGGCGCTCGCCTTGCTGGCGGGCGTAGATCAGGTAGAGGTAGCGGCAGACGCCGAAGAGCACGACCGGCACGGTGATGATGAGCGCGTGGGCGCCGCCCTGGAAGGTGTAGAGGCTGTAGGCCATCACTGAGCAGGTGACGGCCAGGATGATGAGCTGGTCGAGCAGCTGCGGCGTGTAGAGCAGCACGCTCTCCCGCGCGCCACTGCTGGCCGGGTCGCCCGCGATGCGCAGGAGTTCGGCGCGGCGCTTGCCCAGCGCGAGGAAGAGCGAGAGGAAGATGGCGCAGAGGTAAAACCACGGCGAGATGTAGACCGCCGCCGCGAACGCGCCCGCCAGCGCCCGCAGCACGAAGCCCGCCGCGATGGCGAAGACATCCCACAGCGCGAGATGCTTGAGCCAGGTGGAGTAGGCGATGTTGAGCGCAACGTAGCCGAGCAGCGCCAGCAGGAAGAGCAGCCCGCCGCCGCCCAGCGCCACGAAGGGGTCGGGCGCGTGCGGCAGGCCGTGGTAGAGACCGCCCAGCGCGAGCCAGAGGGCCAGCGCCAGCGCCACGGCGAAGAGCGCCGCCGCCAGCCACGCCGCCCGCCCGACGCCCAGCGCGCCCGAGGCGATGGGCCGGAAGCGCTTGCGGGGATGCAGCCGGTCGCGGTCGCGGTCGGCCAGGTCGTTGACGATGTAGACGCCGCTGGCCGCCAGGCAGAATGCCGCGAAGCCGATCAGCACGCGCTCGGCGGTCGGCGCGTCGAGCATTGTCCGTGAGAAGATGGCGGCGAGCAAGACCAGCCCATTCTTCGACCACTGCGTCGGGCGCATCGCCCGCAGCGCCGCCCAGGCTGTCGTCAGCCCGCCCGCAGCGCCGCGCTTGTGCGCCAGCGTCGGCGTCTGCCCGTGTTCCAGCCGCTCATCCATCGCTTGCATCCACCGCTTGCATCCATCGCGAGCATCCCCTCGCGGCGTCCAGCGCTTCACGCTCGTCGCGCCCCTATCGTACCGCACACCTCCATATCACGCGCGTCGGTGGGCGAAGCGGCTACCCACCCACCGCCGGCCAACTGGCGCGCAGCGAGAAGAGCAGCGGCAACTCGTTCGCTGGTTCGGGCCAGCGCCAGTAGCCGTCCCCACTCTCCACGAGTTGTGGATACTCCTGCCAGTGGGCGAAAGGATACTCGCACAGTGACTCGACCCGCAGTCCGGTCGCGGCGACCGCCGAGACGACCTCGCCGAGGCTATAGCCCCAGGCATAGACGGTCGGCTGGCCCGGCGTCTCCTCCACCACTGGCGCGTCGGCGTGGAAGTAGGGGTGGACCATCCGCAGCGAGCGCCCGCTGGGGTCCGCTGGGTCGGCGGCAAGGGCCATCCCCGCCGGGTGCAGGTCCACCAGCAGCAGCGCGCCGCCGGGGGCGAGATAGCGCGCGGCGATGCGCGCCCAGCCCGCCAGGTCGGGCGCCCAGCAGAGCGCGCCATAGGTCGCGATCACGATGTCGAAGGTCTCATCCAGCGCGTCGGCCAGGGCATAGACATCCGAGCGGATGAAGCGCGCCCGCTCGCTGAGGCCGCCCTCCGCCGCCAGGTCGCGGGCAAACGTGATCGCGGCGTCGGCGATGTCCACGCCGACCACCCGCGCGCCCAGCCGCGCCCACGAGAGCGTCTCGCTGCCGAGGTTGCACTGGAGATGCAGTAGCGAGCGTCCCGTCACCTCACCCAACTCCGTCCGCTCGATGGGGCGCAGGCTCGATCCAGTCGCCCGGTAGCGCGCCACGTCCTTGAAGTGGTCGGTATTGGTATCGTGCGTCATCCACTGGTTCCAGGTCGCGCGGTTGGCCGCGATATACTGCGCGTTGTCCATGCCCGCTGGCTCCTTCGCTCGTGGCGCGGCTTGCCCCGGCCCGCGCCGCCACGCCATCAGTATAGCGCGGTGGCGCGGGTCACAGGGCTGGACAGGGAGACGCCGCCGCGTGATACCCTAGGAGGGTATGTCAGAGTACGCAATCTTGCGTGATCAATCATTCGCGGAGCCAGAGGATACTTCTTCCCATGAGCGTGACCGTCTCGTCGCAGCCTAGCGACGCCGACCGCGACCGCCGGATGTCGCTGGTGCGGCAGGCTGAGCTACTCATCAGTAACGTGTTGCGTGGCGGAGTGCTGCTGAGCGCCATCATCATCCTGATCGGCGTGATCATGCACTATGCGCGGCCAGCGGTGGCGGCGAGCGCCGGGCTGGGCTATCCGCACACGCTGGGCGAGGTGATCCCGGCGATCCTGGCGGGCAACGCCCAGGCGGTTATCACACTGGGGCTGCTCGTGCTGCTGGCGACGCCTGTGCTGCGCGTGGCTGTCTCGATTGGCGCCTTCGCGCTGGAGCATGACTGGCTTTATGTCGGCGTCACAACGCTGGTGCTGGCGCTGCTGCTGGCCAGTATTCTCGTGCTGGGGGAAGTCTTTGGCCACGGAACGATAGTCCCGCAGGCGCCGCCCTCGTTCGGCGTCTTCGCGCTGGTCGCGCTGGGCAGCATCGTCGCCGGGGTCGTCGGCTCGCTGGTCGGGCTGGGTGGCGGCGTGCTGGTCGTGCCGCTGCTGACCATCGCATTCGGAGTTTCGCCAGAAATCGCCGTCGGCGTCTCGATCATCTCGGTCATCTCCACCTCCAGCGGGGCCGCCGCCGCCTATGTCCGCGACCACATCACGAACATGCGGGTGGGGATGTTCCTGGAGATCGCCACGACCATCGGCGCGATTGCCGGCGCGTTCCTGGCCATCATCATCGCGCCCGGCCTGCTCTTCATCATCTTCGGCCTGGTGCTGCTGGTCTCGGCGATTCCGCTGCTCTTCAAGATCGGCGAGGAGATTCCGCAGCGTGTGCGCAATGACCGCTGGGCCGACCTGCTGGGGCTGGCTTCCAGCTATCCCGATAGCCGACTGGGCAAGACCGTCGAGTATCAGGTGGCGAATGTCCCGGCGGGCTTCGGCATGATGACCATCGCGGGCATCCTCTCTGGCCTGCTGGGCATCGGCAGCGGAACATTCAAGGTGCTGGCGATGGATACGATGATGCGCCTGCCGATGAAGGTCTCGACGACCACCAGCAACTTCATGATCGGCGTGACGGCGGCGGCCAGCGCGGGCATCTACTTCCAGCGCGGCGACATGAATCCGCTCTACGCGGCGCCAGTGGCGCTGGGTGTGTTACTGGGCGCGACGAGCGGCGCGAAACTGCTGGCGCGCCTGAGCAACTCGGCCCTGCGCAAGATCTTCGTGCCAATTCTGGTGGCCATCGCCATCGAGATGCTGATTCGCGGCGCGGGCTACTTCATCCATTAGCGGCGAGGCGGCGGGCAGCGTCAGGCGGTGGCTATCCCCGCGCGACGCGGACGCAGCGCGGAAAACATGGCGATGAGCGCGGCCAGCGCGGCGGGCGCGAAGACCACGGCGGCGCTGATCTGCCAACTGGCTTCGGGTGGGACGCCCGTCTCGACCCAGACGCTATTGAGGCCCAGCGTAACGACGCCCGCGACGCAGAAGAGCGCGGCGATGGCCAGCAGCCCTGTCCACATCCCACGCCGCGCGCCACGCCCAGAATCGCGCAGGGCGGCCAGGCAGGCGATCAGCGCCGCCGCGACCGCCAGCCCCAGCGGCAGGAACATGCCGAGCGTGGCGCTGGCGCCTACCCCCGGCCCGTAGACCACCGAGCCAGTAGCTACCGTCGTCACCCGCTGCGAGAGCGCGAAGCCCAGCGCGACCAGCGCCAGCGCCGCCGCGACCACGCCCGCTACCCGCTCGACCCATCGCATACGCGCACGCTCCTTTCCCTCACGTTGCGCATTCGCGTTCGTCTATCGTCGATCACTCTATGCGCTGCTCCCGGGCGCCGTCAATCAGGCGCGCAGGCGGGCGGCGCTATACCAGCGGCGTCGGCGGCGGGAGTCACGAGCGCGAGTTGGCGGCGACGCGCGTAACGTTAACGTTCGCTTGTCGTTTTCATGGTGATTCCGCACTGCGGAGGCATGCGGTTTCACTGGCTCTGGCGCACGATGTCACTGCGCGTACCGTGAACTCGCGCGCGTGCGTCCCGCTGTCCCACAGTGGAGCCCGGTTGGTCGAGATGGAGTGTGAGAGGGATGGTGAGCAGCATCGCCCATATTGGGACCCTCATCTTCGAGGGATTGTACGGATTGCTGATGGTCTACACCACCTACACGATCTTCGCGTGGACGCCCCCTATGGTTACGAAGGCTCGCGATCTACTGCGCCTTCCGCGGTGGTTCTGGGTGCTAGCGGGATGTGTGGCGCTGATCGGCGCTGTAGGCCTGTTAGCCGGTCTCTTCTCTCCGCTGGTTGGCGCGCTGGCAGCGGTCTGGATGGTCTGTTACTTCATCGTCGCGTCGCTCGTGCACATCGTGCGCAACGACCTGCGGAACATCGCGACTCCGTTCGTCTTTCTTGTCCTAGCTGCCGGGCTGACCTATCTGCTCTGGGGCAATCTGTCGCCCGCGCTCCACATACTCTAGCGCCGCGAGGCTTCGTCGACGCACCCTGGCGCCCCGCTTTCACGACGCTTGCTCGCGTCGCGCTGGCGGGGCGTCGCCATCGGTGGTAGCTGGCTGCGCGGCCATTCCGACGGGGCCGTGGTATGCTTGCCCTCGATGGGCCGCGCGGGTCGCGGCGCGGGCGCGCGTCAGCGTGGAGGAGCGCACGGGATATGGAACCAATCGAGCCGATGGAAGAGGTCATGGTCCACGGCGGCATGCTGATCGCCAAGACCCTCAAGCGGGAGGGTGTCGAGGTCGTCTTCACCCTCAGCGGCGGGCATATCGCCGCGATCTATGATGGCTGCGTGCGCGAGGGCATCCGCGTGATGGACACCCGCCACGAGCAGGTAGCAGTACACGCGGCGGAGGGTTGGGCCAAGGTC
>DASVWQ010000465.1:0-5821 GCA_036393135.1 Ktedonobacterales bacterium | reverse complement strand
GGTGACACGGCGCGGCGGTCACTCGTCGTACATCTGGGAGCGCGCGGCGGCGCGCCATCGCCGGGCCTCGTCGCAGCGACGCGGCGTCGAGCAAGACAGTCCTGGCGCAACGCAGCGTCAGTCGAGGAGGAACACACGCATGGCGACCAAGATCACCATGCCCCAGCTTGGCGAATCGGTCTCCGAAGGGACGATTGGACGCTGGCTGAAGCAGGAAGGCGACATCGTCAAGCGCGATGAGTCGCTCGTCGAGATCGTGACTGATAAAGTGACGGCGGAACTGCCCTCGCCCGTCTCTGGCAGGCTGGTCAAGATTCTGGTCGGCGATGACCAGACCGTCAAGGTCGGGGTGGACATCGCCGAGATCGAGGAGTCGGGCGGCGCGACCGCCAGCGCACCCAGCGCGACAGCCAGTGCGGCGCCAGCGGTCCCCAGCGGCTATCAGGCTGGCCCCGCTAATGGCGCCAGTGGCGCCGCGAACGGCGCGCTCGCCAGCGCGACTCCCCGCATGAGCGGCGCAGCCACGGCCACCGCGCCACGGCCCAGCGAGACCAGCGGCAAGGTCTCACCCCTCGCCCGCAACATGGCGGCGGAGCACAACATCGACCTCAGCCTGATCCAGGGGAGCGGTGAGAGTGGGCGTGTGCGCAAGGAAGACATCATGGCCTATCTCGCGCGTGGCGCCCAGGCCGCCGCGCCGACCATCGCGCCCAGCGCCGCGCCAGTGGCTCCCGCGCCCGCCATCGCGCCCGCGCCGCCCGTCACCTTCGCTGGCGAGGATGAGGTGCTGACCCCACCGCCCGCCCGCCGCGCCATCGCCGAGCATATGGTGCGCAGCAAGCGCGTCTCGCCCCACGCGACCACGCTGGTCGAGGTGGATATGACCAACCTGGCGCGCTGGCTGGAGCGCCACAAAGACGAGTTCAAGCGGCGTGAGGGCGTCGGCGTCTCGTACCAGACGTTCGCCATCAAAGCAGTGGCCGAGGCGCTGAAAGATCAGCCCTACCTCAACGCTTCCTGGACCGAGGACAACAAGATCGTCCTGCGCAAGCAGATCAACCTCGGCGTCTCCGTCGCCCTGGAAAACAATCTGGTCGTACCCGTCATTCGCAACGTCGACACACTCAACCTTGTCGGCATCGCCCGCGCTGTGGCTGACCTCGTGGCTCGCGCCCGCGCCAACCGCCTGATGCCCGCCGATGTCCAGGGCGCCACCTTCACGGTCAACAATCCTGGCGTCTTCGGCACGCTCATGTCGATGGCGATCATCAACCAGCCCAACGCGGGCATCCTGACGATGGATGCGGTGGTCAAGCGCCCGGTGGTGATCGTGGACGCCATCGCCATCCGCCACATGATGTACATGTCGCTCTCGTTCGACCATCGCATCCTCGATGGCCTGATCGCGGCGCGCTTCCTGGTGGATGTCAAGCGGCGGCTGGAAACCTGGACGCCCGACAACGAGGGGTGGTAGCGCGCGGCGGCCATCCCAGGCCGTGACGCGCGAGCGCCCACGAGACGCGCGAAGCCCGCTGGTCAACGCGCCAGCGGGCTTTTGCATGTCAGATCCGGAAGAAGACGGATGAGATCGTCCGCCGCTGTGGCGGGCGCCAGTACGACGCTGTACGCCTGCGCCTGCGACAAGTCTAGCTAGCGATAGCCGCTTCGCGCTCCTCATGGCCGGCGCCAATCACCGCCCGCAGAAGCTCGAAGTCGCGAATGGCCTGGTCTTGCTGGTGCCACTCATAGGTCTTGCGGAAAGGGAGCGAAAAGTCTGGGTGACGAGCCTCGACGTAGAAGCCCGCGCCTGTGCGGCCCAGGTGCACTTCCGCTCCGGTCTGGGTGTTCGCGAAATGAAGCATTACAACTCACTTCCCTCGACGATTCGTACTTCGCGAGGGGCGATGTTAACAGCACATGCCCACCGCCACTATGTATTATAACGCATCTGAAAGCACTTTCGCGTAGTCATATCACCCGCATAGGTCGCCTCATTCCCCGCGCGCTTCCTGTTTCCTCAGGCGCCATGCGGATTCCCGCCACCTCGGCGCCCCCAGACGACCGGTCAGACATGCTATACTGCACTGCGCATTCTTCGTGAAAGAGGTACTAGTTCAGATGACCATACCGCAGTATACGCCCGCGCCGGACGACAGCCGTGTGCTCGTCTGCGTCGCCTGGCCCTACGCCAAGACCAGCACACACGTCGGCCAGATCGTCGGCTCCTTCCTGCCCGGCGACATCTTCGCCCGCTACCATCGCCTCGCGGGTCATGAGGTGCTGATGGTCTCTGGCAGTGACGCCCACGGCACGCCAATCACCGTGGACGCCGACAAGGAAGGCGTCTCGCCGCGCGACCTGGCCCAGCGCTACCATGAACAGATTGTGGAGGTGCTGGCTCGGCTGGGCGTCACATTCGACAATTACACCATCACCACCACCGAGAACCACTACAAAGTGACGCAGGACGTCTTTCTGCGGCTGCTGGAGAATGGCTACCTCTTCAAGGACAGCATGGAGTCGCCCTACTGCCCGACCGACAAGCGCTATCTGCCCGACCGCTACATCCTGGGAACCTGCCCCTACTGCGGCTTCACCGACGCGCGCGGCGACCAGTGCGACAATTGCGGGCGCACACTCGACCCCGTGCAACTGATCGATCCGCGCTGCCGCATCTGTGGCAGCCTCACCAGCAAGATCGAGATTCGCCAGACTGAGCACTTCTTCCTCGACCTGCCCAAGTTCACTGAGCCGCTCTCCATCTGGCTGGAGGCCAACCGCGAGCGCTGGCGCCCGACCGTCACCAACTTCGCGATGAACTGGATTCGCGAGGGCCTGCGCGCCCGCGCCATCACCCGCGACCTCGACTGGGGCGTGCCAATTCCGCTGCCCGGCTACGAGGGCAAGCGCATCTACGTCTGGTTCGACGCCGTGATCGGCTACCTCTCCGCAAGCATCGAGTGGGCCGCCCAGCGCGGCGAGCCGGACGCCTGGAAGCGCTGGTGGGAGGTTGGCGCCGACGGCCAGGAGCCAGCCCGCTCCTATTATTTCATTGGCAAGGACAATATCCCCTTCCACGCCATCATCTGGCCCGCGATGCTGATGGGCTACGGCGACCTGGCGCGCCCCTACGACGTGCCAGCTAACGAGTTCATGCAGATGGGTGGGCAGAAAGCGTCCAGCAGCCGCGGCAACGTCATCTGGACGCGCGACGTGCTCGACCAGTACGGCCCCGACCCGCTGCGCTATTACCTCGCCGCCTCGATGCCAGAGACCCGCGACACCGAGTTCACCTACGAGGAGCTGGTCCGCCGCAACAACGACGAGCTGGTGGCGACCTATGGCAACGCGGCGCACCGCCTGCTGACCTTTGCCCAGCGCAACTTCGCGGGCGAGGTTCCAGAGCCAGGTGAGTTGACCCCGGCGGACGAGGAGATGCTGGCGACAGTCGCGCGCGGCTTCAGCGCAGTTGGCGAGGCCATCGAGGCGGTTCACCTGCGCGATGGTCTGGCCGAGGCGATGAACGTCGCCCGCGCCGCCAACCGCTATCTCGATGAGCAGGCCCCGTGGAAGAGCGTCAAGACCGACCGCGCCGCCGCCGCCCGCGCCGTCTGGACGATGCTCCAGGCGCTCAACGGATTGAAGCTGCTCTTCGCGCCCTACACGCCCTTCTCCTCGCAGCGCCTGCACGAGTTGCTTGGCTTCACAGGCGACGTACACGCCAGCGCCTGGACGCCTGACCGCGTGCCAGTGGGCCAGGCGTTGCCCGCGCCAACGCCGCTCTTCGCCAAGTTCGACCCGCCCGCGTGAGTGGCGTTCGCGCGGTTCACAGCAACACTGTTACCAAGCTACCATTCCCGCGTTGTATCTGTAACGCAGGCCGCCCCTTTGCCTGGATCCGGGCGAAGTCGGTCTGCGGCGGATGTGTATCGCCTGTATCAGTTGTTGAGGAAAAGGAGCCTTCGCCACACATGGCGCCCAAGCGTGTATCGGCTGGCCCACTGGCCGCAATTTCTTGCGTGGCCACACCCCTATTTGCCAAAGCCGCTGACGTGAATGGCGCCGAGGCCCGCGTACTGTGCTTTCTCTAGATCTTCATTAGTCGCGCCTCAGGAACCGTGCGCCATTGCGATGGCGTCATCATCCGCAGTGCGGCGCAAGACGGTTCAGGCGGCGCCTCGGACATGCGCAACACAGTCCGCTCACGCGCTACGACGTCTGTGAGCGCTCTTCAGGAGAAAGTTCGCGGTGAAACGAACACGTTCCATTCTCTTCGCGTCGCTGGCCACTGCCGGCGCAATGATTGCGGCCGCCACCCTGGTCATGACGACCTCGGTTGGTCAGGTTAGCGCAAACTCCGGTCACGGTGTCGAAGTGATGCATCCCATCCATGTGATGGGCATCAAGGCGAGCAAAGCGGCGCGCCCGCACAGGTCGAGTAATCTCGCCTACGGCGGCGGCGTCGGTGGCGTGGGTGTCGAGACAGGCGCCGATAAGGTCTATCTGGTCTATTGGGGCTCCCAGTGGAACAATAACGACCCTTCCGGCGAGGCAGCCATCCAGCAGAACTTCTTCAACCATGTTGGCGGTAGTTCCTGGAATAACTCCGTGACACAGTACTGCGAGGGCGTGGCCAAGGGCACTATCTACTGCAATGGCGCTGGCACAGCCGCTACGAACCCCAGCAACCTGCTCGCGGGCGTGTGGTATGACAACGCCTCCGCCGCTCCCTCGTCGCCAACACAGTCGCAGCTCGCCAGCGAGGCCGTCAATGCTGCGTCGCACTTCGGCAACACATCCGCCGCGTCGAACACGACCGTCCAGTATGTCATCAATACGGCGACGGGCAACAACATGAACGGCTTCGGCACGCAGTGGTGCGCGTGGCACAGCTCAGTCAGCTCCAGCTATGGCAACGTCGCCTACACCAACATGCCCTATATCACGAACGCGGGCGCGAGCTGTGGCGCGAATTTCGTCAACAGCGGAGCGAATGGCGCTACCGATGGCATCACCATCGTCGGCGGCCATGAGTTCGCCGAGACCGAGAGCGACATCTTCCCCTCCGGCGGCTGGACAGATGGCAGCGGCGCTGAGAATGGCGACAAGTGCGCCTGGATCAGCTCGGGCCAGGGCGCCTCGGCCAATGTCAACCTGAACGGCGCGACCTTCCCGGTCCAGTCGCTCTGGAGCAACGCTTTCAACTCCGGCGCTGGCGGCTGCGTACTGTCGTACTAAGCCTTCCACCATAGTTCATCGGCGCCTCGGCGCCAATCCGCAATCCCTGAGGGGAGGGGCGCATCCGCGCTTCTCCCCTCTTCACTATCCGCTGGCGCTGCCCGTCCTTCGGCGTCAACGGCCGGGCGTTTCGCATTCAGACATGGCAATCACCTCCCGCCTGCGCGTATCATGCCCATCAGTGGGATCTCGCGCCATCTCCAGCGGACTGGCGCCACGAGAAGGGAATGCAGTGAGCCATGCGACGCATCGCGATTCTGGCCGAGGGAAGCTTCGGACCATACTCGGCCAAGACTGCCGTTGGCGTCTTGCGCTATAGCCCGGATACCGTCGTCGCGGTGGTGGACAGCGCGCACGCGGGCCAGACCGCCGAGCAGGTATTGGGCAGCCAGATCGGCGCGGGCGTGCCAGTGGTCGCGGATGTCGCGGCGGCGCTGGCCTTCCAGCCCGATACACTGCTCATCGGCATCGCGCCGATTGGCGGCAAGCTGCCCGACGCCTGGCGTCCCGGCATCGCGCTGGCCCTGGAGCATGGTCTCACTGTCGTCAGCGGGCTGCACTTCTTCGTCGGCGACGATCCTGA
>DASVWQ010000464.1:0-2476 GCA_036393135.1 Ktedonobacterales bacterium | reverse complement strand
AGGTTGGGGTACGAGCGATAGACGCTGGCGAAGCGGATGTAGGCGATAGCGTCAATCTTGCGCAGCCGCTCCATCGCCAGCTCACCGATGGTGGAGGACTCCAGTTCGGCCTTGCCCAGCTTGTAGAGTTCGTTCTCGATGTCGCGGACAATCGCTTCGAGCTGGCCGACTGCGATGGGCCGCTTCTGGCAGGCGTGACGCAGCCCGGCCTCCAGCTTCTCGCGGCTGAATGGCTCGCGGCGCCCATCACGCTTGACCACCATCAACTCATTGAGTACGATGCGCTCAACCGTCGTGAACCGCTCGTTGCAGCGGTCGCAGCGGCGGCGACGCTGCACGGTCTCGCCATTGTCGCGCGAATCCAGCACTTTGGAATCAGCGTACCCGCAGTGGGGACATTGCATCGGTATATCGCCCGTTTCTCGCCCTGGTCGGCCTGCTCGCGCCTATGAACGGCGCGCAGTCCCTTTGAGTATAGCATAGGTGGCGCCAGCGGCTGACGCTGGCCATTGCGCCGCGCTGCGCGGTAGAGTGAAGTGGGCGGGCGAGGTGGTCCGGTGGCCTACCACTGGCGAGCGCGACTACCCACCCTCACGCTGAGGCCCGTCACAGAGCCACCCGCCGCGATACGATGGGTGGCGCGCCGCTCGACATCAATGACGATGGAGGCACATCCCATGAGCGCCCAAACAACGTCCGCCCAGCCAGCCAGCCGGACGACTTACGAGGTCTATATACGCACCGATGAACTGCTGGCCCTGCAGAAGCCACCCGAAGAGCGGCTGCATCCTGATGAGCTGGTCTTTCAGATTACCCACCAGACCTTCGAGTTGTGGTGGAAGCTGACCAGCGAACTGCTCGCCGCGACGACGGCGGCGCTGGGCGCGGACGATTTCATGGGCGCCACGACCGCGCTGCGCCGCGCGACCGCCGCGCAGGATGTGGTGTGCGACGCGATGCGCCAGCTCGAGCTGGTGCCGCCCGCCGACTTCCTGGTGATCCGCGCGGGACTGGGCGATGGCAATGGCGGCGACTCGCCGGGCTGGCGCGCCATCCTCCGCGCGACGCCGGGGCTGTGGAAGGCGTTCACCGCCGCGCTTGCCCGCGCCGAGGTCGAGCTGGTGGACCTGTACGCCCAGCCGCGCGAGCGCCCCGCGATCTACGCCTTCGCCGAGGCGCTGAGTGATTTCGATGAGCGGTTCCACCTCTTCCGCGCGGCCCACCTGAAGCTGGCGCAGCGCCACCTGGGCCTGCAAACGACCGGCACAGGCGGCACTCCGATGGAGGTGATGGAGCGCTCGCTGCACCATCTGCTCTTCCCTGACCTCTGGAAGGCGCGCGACGCCCTGGTGGCGCGTGTCCAGGCGGAGGAGGCCGCGCGAGGCTAGGCGACACGTCTGGAAAGGAGTTCTGGTGTGACGGACATCCTGGTAACGGGCGGCGCGGGCAAGCTCGGCGCGGTCGTGGTGGCGCGGCTGGTCGGGCAGGGCCGACGCGCGCGGATTCTCACGCATTCGGGGGCGGCGGCGCCAGTCGCGGGGGTTGAGGTGGCTGTCGGCGACCTCGCCACCGGCAACGGGCTGACGGCGGCGCTGGCGGGCATCCGCGTGGTCATCCACGCCGCATCGAACTCGCAGCAGCCCCAGGCGGCGGATGTGGACGGCACGCGCCATCTGCTCGCCGCCGCCCAGGCCAACGGCCTGAAGCCGCACATCATCTACGTATCCATCGTCGGAGTGGATCGCGCCACCACGCCCTACTACATGGCCAAGGCGGCGGCGGAGACGCTGACCCGCCAGTCGCCGCTGCCCTGGAGCATCGTGCGGGCGACGCAGTTCCACGGCTTCGTCGCGTCTCTCCTGCGTTCGCTAGGGATCGATACGCTGGCGGAGGTCGCTGTGCCAGAGGGTGTGCGCCTCCAGAGCATCGAGATGGGCGAGGTGGCGGCGCGGCTGGTGGCGCTGGCCGGGGGCGAGCCGCTGCGCGCGACCGAGGAGATGGGCGGGCCAGAGGTCCTCACGCTGGAGGAGATGGCCACCACCTACCTGCGCGTGCGTGGGCGGGCCGCCAGCGTGCGTTCGGCGCCCATTCGTGGCGCGCCGTGGGACGGCTTTCGCAATCCCGCTATCCTCACGCCCGACCACGCCGTCGGCGTCATCACCTGGGAGCAGTACCTCCGCCGCCTGATGGGGTGATACCATAGCTGTCTCGGTAGTTGTCGTAGCGGGGACAGCGCCCTGATTTCACGCATCCTTGCCCATGAGCAAATGACACCGCGCCAGACGAACTCGGCGCCACGTCCTTCTCAGTGGAGAAGGAGGCGAGCATGGCGACATTTGTGCTGGTGCATGGAGGATGGCATGGGGGATGGTGCTGGCAGAAGGTCAGCCCTTTCCTGGAGGCTGCTGGCCACGAGGTGTATGCCCCTACCCTCACTGGCCTGGCGGAGCGCGCCTCCGAGCTTTCACCCGATGTC
>DASVWQ010000463.1:0-5102 GCA_036393135.1 Ktedonobacterales bacterium | reverse complement strand
GGTCGTGCGGGTGGAGACGGCGTGGGCGACGGTGGAGAGACCTTTGGCCAGGTCTTGCTGCTTGCAGGTGAACTTCACGGGTCAGCCTCCTCGGGCGGTGGGTGGATGACATCAGGCGCCCGCGGCCACCGCGACGCGCTTGTGTAGTATAGCATCGCTGCGTGGGTGGCCGACCGCTCGCCTGACCTTTGCTTTTCAGTTCTTCTCGCTGCCTGTTCAGACGGTTCACTCCCCGCCAAAGGCGCGCCAGATGGGGTAGCCAGGTGGTCACATTGTGTACAGATCGCCCGCTCGCGCGTCATGATGATATGTGGGTAGCAGTGGAGCGGCGGCGCCTCGCGCAACCATCCTCATATCCCTCGCGATTCGACCGCCCGCTGACGCCTAGCGACTAGCCAACGACAACCTGTAAGCGGATCACAGGCTATCCGATCGAGAGAGCATGTCGCGCCACGATACACGCGAAGGGCGGAATAGCGCATCGCGGTGGACGAGCGCATCAAGGAGCGCAGGTATGCGGAACGAGCTTCCACAGGGACGGCGGAACGACGCCCTCTGGCGCCTGGCGCGGGCGGGCATCATCGCCCTGTGCGCCATCGTCACACTGCTGGCCCTGGGAGTGGGCGGCGGGGTCACGGCGCAGCGCTATAGCAGCGCGGGACAGGCTGCGGTCGTCGCGCCGATCACCTATGTCTCGCAGCAGCCACCCGACGCGCCGCTGAATGCCGCGAACCAGGCCCAGTCCAGCCTAACGCCGACTCCGGTGGGCAAGTGCGACTCCTGCAAGTCGGTGAAGAAGAGCGTCCCGATCCAGCAGGCGCCCCCGCCGCCACCGGCGCCCGCGCCGACCTGTAGCGGCTCGCGGCTCCCGCTGCCGGGAAGTTCCGCTACTCCGCCCTCATCGGTGGCGATTCCTTCCAGCGGGCAGTACGTGCTGGTGAGCATTGGGCAGCAGTGGCTTTGGGCCTATAACAACGGCGCGCTCTACATGCAGTCGCCCGTGACGACCGGCATGCCACAACTGCCGACCTGGCGGGGGACGTTCCACATCTTCCTCAAGGAAACGAACGTCTGGTTCTACTCGTATTACCCGCCCGGCACGATTGGCTATTACACGCCGGAGTTCATCCCCTACGCGATGGAATACGACACCGGCGGCTACTACCTGCATGCGGCGCCCTGGCGGCAGCAGTTCGGCCCCGGAACGAACGCGCCGCACTGCGACGCCGACGGCGTGTGGGAGACGGGCAGCCACGGCTGCGTCAACCTGCCGACCGCCGCCGCCGGGAAACTCTACGCCTGGATTCAGATGGGCACGACCGTCAGGATCGTGTAGAGGTCTCGCTCCTCAGTGCGAGGAGCGGCGCTCGCCCGCGTGTTTGCCGCCTTTGCCCCGGCCACCCTCTTCGTCGCGGTCGTTCTGCCGCTCGCGGAACTCCAGCCGCAGCGCCGTGCCAGCGAAGCCGAACGCCTGGCGAAGCTGGTTCTCCAGGTAGCGGTGGTAGGAGAAGTGGAGCAGCGCGGGGTCATTGACGAAGAAGATGAAGGTCGGCGGGCTGACCTCCGCCTGGGTCACATAGTAGACGCGCATGGGCCGCCCCTGCACGACCGGCGGACGGTGGCGCTGCATGGCCTGGCGGATGACCTCGTTGAGTTGCGCGGTTGGCACGCGCTGCTGGCGGGTCTCCCAGATCGCGAGCGCCTGATCGAGAATCTGGTTGACGTGGTAGCGGTTCTTGGCGGCGGCGAAGATGATCGGCGCGTAGGGCGCGAACTTGAAGCGCTCGCGCACGATGCTGAGGTATTGCTCGGCGTCGTGCGGCTCCTCCTCCAGCGCAGCGGGATTCTCGCCCGGCTTCAGCGAGACGGGCGCGTCGGGGTCGGCGCGCTCCTCAGCCTCGCGCAGCGCCTCGCGCACCAGGTCCCACTTGTTGATGACGATCACCATGCCGCGCGCCGCGTCGTGGATGTAGCCCGCGATGTGGGTATCCTGCGCGGTGATGCCGTCCACACCGTCGATCATCAGCACGGCCACATCGCAGCGGTCAATCGCGCGGTTCGAGCGGATGACGCTGTACTTCTCGACGCCCGCGCCGACTCGCCCACGCCTGCGGATGCCCGCCGTATCCAGCAGGACGAGGCGCTGGCCCTTGTGCTCGACCAGCGTATCCACGGTGTCGCGGGTGGTGCCAGGGATGTCGCTGACGATGACGCGATCCTCCCCCAGGATGGCGTTGACCAGCGACGACTTGCCGACATTGGGGCGCCCGACGATGGCGATGCGCGGCAGCCCGACGTAGGGGTCGTTGTCCTCCGCCTCGTCGCGCGGAGGCAGCGCCTCCGTCACGGCGTCGAGCAGGTCGCCGGAGCCGGTGCCAGAGGTCGCCGAGAGGGTGATCGGGTCGCCCAGCCCCAGCGCGTAGAACTCGACCGCCTCCTGGCGGCGGGCGGCGTTGTCGGCCTTGTTGGCGCCCAGCACGACCGGCTTATTGGAGCGGCGCAGGATGTCGGCGATCTCGGTGTCAGCTTCGGTGGCGCCCGACTTGGCGTCCACGAGGAAGATGATCACGTCGGCTTCCTCGATGGCCAGCCGCGCCTGCGCCGCGATGCGGCTGGTGATGTCGTCGCCGCTGCCCAGCTCCAGGCCGCCGGTGTCGATCAGCGTGAAGACGCGCCCGTTCCACTCGGCGTCGGCGTAGATGCGGTCGCGGGTGGTGCCGGGCAGGTCTTCGACGATGGCCAACCGCTCGCCGACGAGTTTGTTGAAGAGGGTGGACTTGCCCACGTTGGGGCGCCCAACGATTGCGACGAGCGGTTTCATGATGCTCCGGTTCCCTGCGTGCTACACGCGCCGACGGCGCGGATGATCTCCTGCGATAGAGGTTCGCGGCATTCTACCACACGCGCGCAGGCCCGGCGCCGCCCGCTAGCCATCCGTCCGCCGCTCGCGCGTCTACTCGTCGGACGTGGCGTCGGAGTCGGGGGCCGTCTCCGCCGCGTCGATCACCGGCTGCGGCGCGGCCAGGAGAATCTCGACCGGCTCAGGGAAGCCTTTCAGCAGCTCCTGCCCGCGCGGCACGAAGCGCACGCCCTCGACATGCGGCGCGACATAGACGACGCCAGGGGAAATGAGCGTCTCGCCGGGGCCAGCCAGGCTGCACAGGCGCGCCGCGCGGTTCAGCGCGTTGCCGCGATAGCCATTCTCCACCGGGACCGCCTCGCCAATGTCCAGCCCGACGCCAACGCCGCGCGGCCAGTCGGCGTGCTGAGCCAACGCGGCGGCCCAGTTCGCGTGGAGGTCGCCCGCCGCGCGCACCGCCTGGCGCGCCGAGGCGAAGGCCCCCAGCGCCTCATCGCCGCGCACCTCGACCAGACGGCCATCCCAGCGCTCGAAGACGCCCCGCGCCAGCTCGGCGAAACCGGTGGCCAGCCGCGCCGCCGCCTCGTCGCCGTAGGTCTCGGTATAGCGGGTGTAGCCGCGAATATCGGCGATCAGAAAGACGAAGATGGCCGCCGACGGCGCTTTGGGCGCGGTTTCCAGCGCGGGTCGTCCGAGCATGGCGCGCACCGGGGAGGAATCCAGTTCGGCCACCTCCAGCAGGTCATTGCGCTGGCCCTTGTTCATCCGCAGCGCCTCGGCCAGCAGGATGATGGTATGC
The DNA here is from genome assembly GCA_036393135.1 of Ktedonobacterales bacterium. GTDB lineage: Bacteria > Chloroflexota > Ktedonobacteria > Ktedonobacterales > JADMIN01 > JAKAIY01. The sequence continues at coordinate 1,443 of DASVWQ010000463.1, read as the reverse complement.
TTGGGCGGCGCGGTGCGGGTGTTCGCCTCCAGTTCACGCAGCGCGCTCGGCGCGATGCCCGCCGCCGCCGCGACCTCCTCCACGCTCAGGCCAAGCAGCGTACGGTGATCGCGCAGCATGTCGCCGAAGCGCGGCAGAAACTGCCCCAGATTGGCGAGGCCGGATAAATCCATCGGCATAGGGACGCCTCCTCTCGCGCGCGACGATACCGCGCCACCGCCGCATTGTACCGCGCGGAGGGGTCAGCGTGGGTCGTGGTCGGGGACGCGGGTGATGTGGGCGCCGAGGTCGCGCAGCTTGGACGCCAGGCGCTCGTAGCCGCGCTCGATGTGCTCGATGCCGAAGACCTGCGAGGAGCCATGCGCGCAGAGCGCCGCGAGGATGTATGAGGCGCCCGCGCGCACGTCGGGCATGGTGAGGGTGGTGGCATGCAGCGGCGTCGGCCCGCGCACCACACAGCTATGCTTGAAGTCGCGCCCCCGGAAGCGACAGTCCAGCTCGCCCAGACACTTCGAGTAGAGACCGGTGTCACCGCCCATGCGGTTGAGGTCCAGCGTGTAGGCGAAGCGGTCCTCGTAGATCGTCTCATGGATCACCGACATGCCCTGAGCCTGAGTCAGCAGAACGGTGAAGGGTTGCTGCCAGTCGGTCATGAAGCCGGGGTAGACATCGGTCTCCAGCGCGATGGGCTTGATCGGGGTGTCGCCGCCGAAGAAGCGGATGCCCTGGTCATCGACCGCGAAGTCGAGGCCGACGCGGTAGAGCGTATTGAGAAAGGTCAGCAGCACTCCCTGATCGGCCCCCACCACACGGATGTCGCCGTGCGTGAGGTAGGCGGCGATGGCCAGCGAGACAGCCTCGTTGCGGTCGGGGATGACGCGATGCTCGGCGCCGTGCAGGCGATCCACGCCCTCGATGACGATCTTGCGGTCAACTCGCTGCTCGATGATGGCGCCCATCTTCTGCAGGAACTTGATGAGGTCGATGATCTCTGGCTCGATGGCGGCGTTCTGGATGGTGGTGACGCCGCGCGCCATCGTCGCGGCGATGATCAGCGTCTCGGTCGCCATGACGCTGGGGAAGGGCAGCTCGATGGTCGCGCCACGCAGCCCGGTCGGCGTGCGGAAGTAGTACAGCCCCTCACGCGCCTCCAGAATCGCGCCGATCCGCTGGAGGCCGTCCAGGTGGAAGTTGATCGGGCGCGGGCCGATGCGGTCGCCGCCCGGCTCCGGGATGATCGCCTCGCCGACGCGGTGCAGCAGTGGCCCGGCGGTCAGCACGGCCAGACGATTCTTGCGCCCCAGCTCCAGCGGCACCGCGTGGCTGGTGATCTTCGGCGTCTGGATGACGGCGACATGCTCATCGCTGCGAGTGACGGTCGCGCCCAGCGCCGTAACCACATCCTCGGTAATCATCAGGTCGCCAAGCTGGAGCGGCGCGTTG
>DASVWQ010000462.1:0-7516 GCA_036393135.1 Ktedonobacterales bacterium | reverse complement strand
GGTGCCGGTCTTGTCGAGCAGCAGCACATCCACATCGCCCGCCGCCTCCACCGCGCGCCCGCTCATCGCCAGCACGTTGCGCTGCACCAGCCGGTCCATGCCAGCGATGCCAATGGCGGAGAGCAACCCGCCGATGGTGGTAGGAATCAGACAGACGAGCAGCGCGATCAGCGCCGTGATCGAGACGGGGGCGCCGGAGTAGATGGCGAACGGCTCCAGCGTCACTACCGCCAGCAGGAAGATGAGCGTCAGGCTCGCCAGCAAGATGTTCAGGGCGATCTCGTTGGGCGTCTTCTGGCGGCTCGCCCCTTCGACCAGCGCGATCATGCGGTCGAGGAATGTCTCGCCGGGGTTCGAGGTGACGCGCACGATGATCCAGTCCGAGAGCACGCGCGTACCGCCCGTCACAGCGGAGCGGTCGCCGCCGCTCTCGCGGATGACCGGCGCCGACTCGCCTGTGATCGCCGACTCATCTACCGACGCGACGCCCGCCACCACATCACCGTCGCCGGGAATCAGGTCGCCCGCCTCTACCAGAACCAGATCGCCCTTGCGCAGTAGTGGCGCGGGAATCTCCTCGGTGGGCGTCGCGCGCGATGGCTCCGCGCCCGCCTGGGGCGCCAGCCGCCGCGCCATCGTCTCGCTGCGGGCGCGGCGCAGGGTGTCGGCCTGCGCCTTGCCGCGTCCCTCCGCCATCGCCTCGGCGAAATTGGCGAAGAGCACGGTAAACCACAGCCACAGCGTGACGCCCAGGACAAAGCCAATGGCGCCCCGCAGGTGCGAATCCACCAGCGAGCGGATGAACTCAATGCTGGTGATGACGCTGCCAACCTCGACGACGAACATCACCGGATTGCGCGCCTGGATGCGTGGATCGAGCTTTCTGAGGGAATCCGTGATGGCGCGCCGGGTGATGGCGGGGTCAAAGAGCGAGGCCGCGCGTCGCGGTCGTCGCGCCTTGGCGACGTTGCTGCCGATTCTGCCGAGCCGACGCTCCGGCGCCTGTGCGCCTTCCTGTGTGGAAGCCGCCTGATCGCGTTCAATCATATGGGCTACTGGCCTCTGGAATCTGTAGCTGAGGGGTCGCGCGAGCGGCCCTAGAACACCTTGCCCGCCATCATCAGCAGTTGCTCAGTGATGGGGCCAAGCGCGTAGGCGGGAAAGAATGTCAACGCGCCGACGATGAGGATGACGCCGACCAGCAGGCCAGAGAAGAGTGGTGTCGCAGTCGGGAATGTGCCTGGTCCGGCGGGCGCCACACGTTTGCCAGCCAGCGAGCCAGCCAGCGCCATCACGGGTATCAGGAAGGCAAAGCGCCCGATCAGCATCGCGAACGAGCCGGCCCAGTTGTAGAAGACAAACGACGGATTACCGACCGTGGTCGTGCCCAGACCAGCGAAGGCCGAGCCATTGTTGCCCGTCATCGAGGTGAAGGCGTAGAGCATCTCGCTCAGGCCATGTGGGCCGGGGTTGGCGATGGCGCTGACGCCAGGTGAGATGACGGCGGCGATTGCGGTAAAGCCCAGAATGCTGGCAGGCAGGATCAGGATGGCGAGCGCCGCCATCTTCATCTCCTTCTGCTCGATCTTCTTGCCCAGATATTCAGGCGTGCGCCCGACCATCAGGCCGGCGATGAAGACTGCCAGCACGGCGAAGACCACCAGGCCATACAGCCCGGAGCCGACACCACCAAAGACGACCTCGCCCAGGCCGATATTGGTCAGCGGGACGAGGCCGCCGATGGGTGTATAGCTGTCAATCCAGCTATTGACAGCGCCGCAGGAGGCGTCGGTGGTGATGGTGGTAAAGAGCGTGGAGCCTGCGATGCCGAAGCGCATCTCCTTGCCCTCCATATTGCCTCCTGGCTGCGCGAGGGACCACTCAGTCGCCGTCTGGTTCACGCCCAGTCGCGCCAGCGCGGGATTGCCCGCCTGCTCCGCGCCCAACGTGACGCATGCGCCAAGCAGGAAGAGCAGGCTGACCGCGCCAAAGAGCGCCCAGCCCTGACGGGTATCGCCCGCCATCTTGCCGAACAGATAGATGAGCGCCGCGCCCCACATGAAGATCGCGAGCATCTCGAGCAGGTTGGTGAACGGCGTCGGATTCTCGTAGGGGTGCGCCGAGTTGGCGTTGAAGAAGCCGCCGCCGTTGGTCCCCATCATCTTGATGGCTTCCTGCGAGGCGACTGGCCCTTGCGCGATGGTCTGCGCGAAGCCCTGGATGCCTGTCACATGCGCATAGGCGCTGAAGTTCTGCGGCACGCCCTGCCAGACCAGCGCGAGCGCAAATATGAAGGCGATCGGCAGGAGGATATACAGGCAACAGCGGGTGAGGTCTACCCAGAAGTTGCCCAGCGCCCGCCCGCTGCGCCGTGTAAGCCCCCGAATGACGGCCACCGCCAGCGACATGCCGACTGCGGCGGAGACGAAGTTATGGAAGGCAAGTCCGGCCATCTGCGTCAGATAGCTCATGGTCGTCTCGCCGCTATAGTTCTGCCAGTTGGTGTTGGTCAGGAAGCTGATCGCCGTATTCCAGGCCAGCAGAGGATCTACCGAACTCATACCCGCCGGGTTGAGCGGTAGGTGGGCCTGGACGCGCTCGAGGATGTAGAGCGGTACCGTCGAGATGACTTCAAAGAGCAGCATCGCGACGGTATAGACCTTCCAGTCCTGCTCCCGCGTCGCATCCACGCCGCTGATGGCGTAGAGCGCCCGCTCTACAGGCCGCAGCACAGGCGTGAGCCAGGTACGCTGCCCCTCAAAGACGGCATAGAGGTATAGCCCCAGGGGCTTGGTAATCAGGAGCAGGAGCAGAAAGTACACGACGATCTGCGCGACCCCGTTGAATGTGAACGACATAACGCGCTTCTTCTTCTCTCCGCTTGCTAGAACCGCTCGGGCCACAGCAGGGCAATCGCGAGATAGACGCCGATGGCGAGCGCGATCAGCCCGACCAGTAGGTATTCGACATTCATGCGAATCTCACCCCAGCAAGCGCCGCTAAACGCGGGCGCAGGCGTAGACGAACGCGATCAGCGCGGCGAACACCGCGACAGTGACCACAAGGAACAGGATGTCGGCCATACGATGCGGCGACCTTTCTGGCGATGGCGCCGCGCTCAGGCGCTCACCGACGCCTGACGCCAGGAGCGCTCGACCAGCCGCAACAACGCTTCGATGGGGAAGGGTTTGAGCAACGTGGCGACCGGAGCAAACTCAGCCAAACGCCCAGCGGTGACTGGCAGCGGGCTAATAACGATCAGCGGGGGCATCGCCGCGCCCGGAGCGCCGGAGGCCTGCCCTGCGCGCAGCAGACGCAGGAGGTCCCAGCCGCACCGGTCTGGCAGGTGCGTCTCCAGCACGATGAGGTCGAAGGGGTAGCCGACCTCGCGCGCGGCGGTGAACATCTCGAACGCCGTCTCGACGCTATCAGCCTCGCCGATGGTGTAGCCCGCGTGCGCCAGGTTCAAGGTAAGGATGCGCCTGAATGGCAGCTCGTCTTCCACGAGCAGAATACGCGGCATGGTCTCGCCCGCCTTTCGCCGCTGGCATACTGCGCCGCCGCTGGCTCACATGGCGCGCGCGGCGACGTAGCGCGCTCCACCACGCGCCAAAGAGAGGGTACGGCAGGGCATGTCAAGACAGCGTAAAGGCGCATGGGCGTGGAGGTCTGGAAATTGTCAGGATTCGGCGCGCGGGGACTGCGCGACACTCACTCCGGGCTGCGCATGCGGTAGCCGACGCCTGACTCTGTAATGAGATAGCGCGGGCGGCTCGGCTCTGGTTCGATCTTGCGCCGGAGCTGGTTGATGAAGACGCGCAGGTAGTGGCCCTCCGCCTCATAGGATGGCCCCCACACCGCATGCAAGAGTACCCGGTGCGTGACGACCTTCCCGGCGTTGGCCATCAGGAACTTCAGCACTTCATACTCGGTTGGCGTCAGGTGCGCCTCCCGTCCCTCCACCGTCACCACGCGGCGTTCCAGGTCCATCGCGATCCCGCCGACGCGCAGCAGGGTATCGCCAGCGCCGCTGGCCGTGCGGGCGATGTGGCGCAGCGCTACACGGATGCGCGCAATCAGTTCGCCCATGCCAAACGGCTTCGTCAGGTAGTCGTCGGCGCCCAGTTCCAATGCAGCGACCTTGTCAGCCTCACGCGCACGGACCGAGAGCACGATGATCGGCGTGTTTGTCCAGGCCCGCAGCGCGCGGCAGACCTCGGCCCCCTCCATGTCGGGCAGCGACAGGTCGAGCAGAATGACATCGGGGCGCCATTGCTCCACGCGCGCCAGGCCCTCCGCGCCAGTCGCCGCCCACTCTACACCGAAGCCCGCGCCGCGTAGACCAGTCCGCACCGTGCGGCCGATCTCCGGCTCGTCGTCAATCACCAGCACCCGCGCGCCATTCGCACGCTGCGGCGCCGACTCATCTGCGCGCTCTGTCGCGGCGTCCTGTGGCTGCTGAGTCGTCATCCCTCGCCCTCCCGCGTTCCCGCGACCGCTGGCAGATGGGGCGGCTCAGGCAGGTCGGGCAGGGCGCCCACGGGACGCTCACCCGCGAGGGGCAGGGTGAAAGTGAGCGTCGCGCCAGCGCCCGGCGCGCTCTCGGCCCAGATGCGCCCGCCATGCGCGCGGATGATACTGGCGCAGATCGCCAGCCCCAGCCCGGTGCCGACAGGTGGCCGCGCCGACGCCCACGGCAGGCGCTCCTGCTTGACGCGATAGAACCTGTCGAAGATCGCATCACGCTCGCCTGGGGGGATGCCAATTCCCTGATCGATCACCGCGACGCGCAACTCGGACTCATTCACGCCGACACGCACGCGGATCACGCTGCCCTGCGGCGAGTACTTGAGCGCATTCTCCAGCAGGTTCGTCAGCACCTGCTCGATCTGCTCGTGATCCATCCAGGCAAGCGGCGCGTTGTCCGGCTCCTCCACGCGGATGTCGAAGCCACGGGTCAGCCCTGCCACATCCAGCCTGTCCAGCACAGTGGCGATGACATCGCTCATCAGGGTCCAGTCGAAGGCTGGCTGGGCGACGCCAGCCTCCAGCCGTGAGAGGTCGAGCAGATTGCCGACGAGGCGGTTGAGGCGGTCGGCGCTGGTGTCGATAGTGGCCAGCAACTCCTGGCGCTCTGGCGTGTCCCAGGCGATGTCTTCGCGCAGGAGGCTGCTGGCAGCCGCCTTGATGGAGGCGAGCGGCGTCCGAAGATCGTGCGTCACCGAGCCGAGCAGCGCATCCTTGAGGCGGTCGCTCTCGCGGAGTGTCTCGGCATGGGCGGCCTCGCGCGCGAGCGCCGACCGCTCGATGGCCAGCGCGATCTGGTCGCACATGGCGGTGAAGAGCGCCGCCTGCCGCGCATCCGTCTCGGCGCCCGTGGCGATGTCCGCGCCGCCTGTGATCCCCTCCGGCCATAGACCGCCCAGCGCTGGCGTTCCGGTCAGCCGCAGCGCGCCCACCTCGCCGCGCTGTGTCCTGAGCGGGCGGAGGAGGGTGATCCGCTCCGTGTCCCGCGCGGCGCCCACGCCCGTGTCGTCTGGGTGAGCGGCGCTCTCGCTGGCGATGGTTCCGTCTGGCAACGTGAGCGCGCAGGAGCGGGCGCCGCTCGGCGCAAAGACCGTGACCATCTGCCGCGCGAGCGTGGCGTATAGGTCATGCTCACTGGCCGAAGCGGCGATCAGCGTCGCCTGGCGGTAGAGGGTGTCGGTCTGGCGCTGGCTCTCCTCAGCATCACGAGCGCGGGCGCGCACGGCGGCGGTGAGATGTCCCAGCGTGAGGGCGGTCGCGAGCAGCGCCACCAATGAGATCCACTCCGTCGGCTTGTCCACAGTGAACGTGTGCAGAGGCGGAATCAGGAAGAAATCGTAGCAGAGGAACGCGAAGACCGAGGCGAGGATAGCGGGCCAGCGACCATAGCGCGCCGCCAGCCACAGCACGACCAGCAGATAGAGCAGCGAGATATTGCTGATGCGCGTGGCGCTCTGCGCGTAGCCGATGACGAACGTTGCGCCAAGCACGCTCACGAGCGCCAGGGCGCTCTGCGCAACCCAGGCGCGTGTCGAGCGGCGGCGCAAGACGGCTCCCAGCGCCCCGACACCGTTCCAGAACCAGCGGGGATTCATTGTCTGCTTCGACTCACGCATATACGTGCCCTCACGCGGGCGGGTCACTCAGCGCGGCTCACCGATCCGACCTGCATGAGCATACGTCGCGCGATCATGAGTCGTCCACCAGGCGGTGAGGGCGCCGCCGCGCAGGCATATACGAATGGCATGGAAGGCGCGGCGAGCAGCGCTCTACTGGCGGCGCGCCCTGCCCTGGCGCCCCGGCTCATTCCCCCGCTCGGTTGATGCGCCCGCCCAATCTTCCTGCATGATTTGGCGTGCGCGGCTGCGTAGCGTATGCTCATGATGTGGTGGTGGTCAGCGGAGATGGCGGCGTCGGCGCGAGCATGCGGCTGGCGCTCCCGAGCGGCGCCGCGCCGCGATGCGTTTGCGCCGAGTGGATGCGGCATGAGTCGGCCAGAGGTGGAGAGCGTCAGGATGGACAGAAACGGTTCGAGCGGAGATTGGGACGCGCCCAGAACGACGGGGCGGCCTGGCTCTTCACCTGACAACGATCGGCGCGGCTCACGCACCCGCATGAGCAACTCGCAGATCACCTCAGCGCTGCGCGAGGCCCAGCAACTCCAGCAGGAAGGGCGCATCGGCGAGGCCGTCGCCATCTGCGAGGAGCTGCTGGAGAGCGGCGTTGACCGCCCCGATGTCCACTATTTCCTTGGCTGGCTCTGCCAGGAGGCCGACCGCTGGGAAGACGCCGCCAGCCAGTTCGAGTTGCTTCTCGAAGATCCCGAATACGCGCTCTCCTGCTACTATGCGCTGGGTCAGTGCGCCCGCGCGCTGGGGCGCGAGCAGGACGCCGCCCGCTACTTCGATGAGGCCGTGGATCGCGTCAACCTCGACGCGCTGACCCAGGATGAGTGTGATCAGCTCCTCCAGCTCTGCCAGGAGGCCGCCGAGGCTCACCGCGACATGCGCGACGTCGAGGGCGCAGAGACGATCTTCTCCGCGCTGCTGGGCTATCTGCGCAGTCAGAACTGGCAGGACCAGGTGAACGAAGTCGAACGGATGATGCGCGACACGCTGGGGACGAATCCCCCCGCCGCGCGCCGTCAGCGTGACGCCAGCTCGTCACGCAACCTCAGCGAGAATATCCCGCACCGCGCGAATGGTCGGCTGACGGGCGAGCCAGTCTCGGGCGGAGCGAACCCCGGCGCGGCCAACCTGGTCAACGCTTCGCGCCCCGGTGTGGCGCCACAAGATCTCGACGCGCCGCCGATGCCCATGCCGATGCCCGACGCCGCGCCGATGACCCCAGCTGGCGTAGACCCCTTCGAGATGAACCCGCTCAACGATCCGGTGGGGTTCGCCAACGCGCGCACCATGGGGCCGTTTGGCATGGGCATGGATGGCGTCATCGGCATGCCGCCCCCGCCAGGCGGCGTGGCGCGTGGGCC
>DASVWQ010000461.1:0-2207 GCA_036393135.1 Ktedonobacterales bacterium | reverse complement strand
ATCGTCTTCCGCGTGGAGCGGCTGGCCAAGAGCTACAGCGGGCCGCTCGTCTTCCAGAATATCTCGCTGGAGCTGGAGCGCGGCAAGCGGCTGGTCGTCATCGGGCGCAACGGCGCGGGCAAGACCACCCTGCTCAAGGTGCTGGCGGGGATGATTCCGCCGACCAGTGGGCGAGTGGAACTGGGGCAGATGGTGGACATCGGCTACTACGCCCAGGAGCACGAGTCGCTGCATTCTGGCGCGACGCTGCTGGAGGAGATGCGCCTGGCGGTGGCCGACGCCCCGGTCAAGCGCAGCCCGCCCAGCGATACGCAGCTCCGCTCGATCCTGGGGCGCTTCCTCTTTAGCGGCGAGCAGGCCTATCAGCAGGTCAGATCGCTCTCTGGCGGGGAGAAGACGCGCCTGGCGCTGGCCCGGCTGATGGTCGGCGGCTACAACACGCTGCTGCTGGACGAGCCGACCAACAACCTGGACCCCGCCTCGCGCGATCAGGTCTGCGAGGCGCTGACCAGCTTCCAGGGAACGCTCATCATCGTCAGCCACGACACCGAGTTCGTGGAGGCGCTGGAGCCGGACCTCGCGCTGCCCCTCGCCCAGGGCCATGTGCGCTACTTCGACCCCGCGCACCTGGCGCTGGTCTCCAAGACGTAGCCGTCACCAGCGCCCGCCGCAAACGCGCGAGTCAGCGCGTCGTCCCCGCGAAGGGATGGCGCGCTGACTTGTGTCGCATGTGTGGGGCGGGATGCGCGCGGCTACGGCGAAACGAGGTCGAGCTGCTTGCCGCGTGTCGCGATGCCAAACTGCGCGATGATTGCCGCGATCACCAGGAAGGCGCCGATCACCAGGAAGGCGTAGAGCGCGCCGTTAGCTTGCGCGCCGAGCGCCGGAATCACTGAGCCAGTGATGACGATCAGTCCGACGCCGCCGCCGATATGCCCGATGCCGTCCACAATGCCGAAGCCTGTCGTGCGGGCGCGGGTCGGGAAGTTCTCGGTGGACCAGGCGTAGGTGATGGGCACCCAGACATTGAAGCCGAAGAACAGGATGATCGAGCCGACAAAAGCCATGATCACCGTCGAGTTCACCGTCACGCCGGTTGGCTTGCCCGCCAGCGCGATGATGACGCCGCCGATGATGGTCAGCGCGGCGCCAATTGGCAGCCAGTACTTGCGCTCCAGCCGCTCGCCGACGAAGTAGGCGAAGACGCCACAGAGAATGAAGCCAATCGTCCCCACCGCGACGATCATGCCCGCCTCCGGCGGCGCATAGCCCAGCCCATTCAGGATCACCGTCAGTCCGGCGGCGATGGAGTAGACCGTCATGTAGGCGAAGAACCACGTAACGAGGAGCAGGATCACCCGTCCGAGATAGGTCGCGTTCGAGAAGATCGCGCTGAAGCCCTCGCCGCCCGCGCCAGATGACACCGGTAGCGCCTGTGATGGCTCGACCAGCCGCCCGCCTTTGTTCGTGGCGATCTGCTCCATCACCGCGACCACCCCATCCGCTTCCTCCAGCCGCCCCTTCGAGACGAGCCAGCGCGGCGATTCGGGAAGCTGGAACCGCAGCATGACGCCGATGAGGGCGAGGAACGCGCCGACGATATACATGATCCGCCAGCCATCGCCAAGGAAGACGCCATGCGGGCTGACGGTCGCCTGCGCGAATTTCAGCCCCAGCGGGAACGGCGCTGGCGGCGTCGTCAGGTAGAGGCCCAGCCAGACGGCCACAAACGCGCCCAGCGCCGACATGATGAAGATCAGCGAGATGTAGCGGGCGCGGCTGCGGGTCGGCGCGACCTCGTTGACGTAGGTGTTGACGATGGCCAGGTCTGCGCCGATGCCAATGCCGGTAATCGTGCGGGCGATGATGAAGCTGTTGTAGTCGCCGGTGAACGCGGTGTAGAGCGACCCCAGCCCGGTGATGATGAGCGTGACCAGCAGCATGTCGCGCCGCCCGAAGCGGTCCGCGAGCGGGCTGAGGACCAGCGCGCCGACGACATAGCCGATCAGGTTCCACATCACTGGCAATCCGACGACCGCCGACGCCTCCACGAAGCCCGCAGGCAGCGCGGTCGCTCCCGGCGGCGGCCCCGCCAGGCACTTCGGGACAATCTGCGTGCAGGTCTGGATGAACGAGACGTTGATGTCGAAGATGTCGTAGAAGGTGAACAGGAAGCCAATGCCGATCACGAGAACGTAGAAGTCAGG
>DASVWQ010000460.1:0-8132 GCA_036393135.1 Ktedonobacterales bacterium | reverse complement strand
CTCGTCACGATGGGGAAGCACTCGCCAACATTCGCGCCGATCACGAAGATCACATCGGCGTGCGGCGCGTCACTGATCGGGTTGGCGGCGCGGTCGATGCCGAGCGAGCGCTCATTCGCGCCAGTCGCCGACGACATGCAGAGCCGCCCATTGTAGTCGCAGTGGCGTGTCTCCAGCGCGACGCGGGCGAACTTGCCCATCAGGTAGCACTTCTCATTGGTCATCGAGGAGCCACTGTAGACCGCGACGGCGTCCTTCCCGTACTGACCCTGAATCTCCTGGAAGCGTCGCGTGATGGTATCGAGCGCCTCGTCCCAGCTTACCTGTTCCAGCGGGCTGTCTTTCCCGCCGCGCCGCAGCAGTGGGTGGGTCAGGCGGTCGGGATGGTTGACCGTCTGGTAGGCGGTAGCGCCTTTCGGGCAGAGCATCCCCTGGTTCACCGGGAAGTCGTAGCGCGGCTCGACGCCAACCACCTTCTCGCCCGCCACTTTCAGATACATGCCGCACTGCACGCCACAATAGCAGCAGTGGGTCGGCACGTAGCGGTCGATCTCCTCGTCAGACTGCCAGCCAGTGGGCTTGGCCTCGTGGAAATCGTAGGTGTCGGTCTTGTCCTTCTGGAAGATGCGTTTATCTACCGTCATGGGATGGCTTCACTTTCCGTGGTGTGGTCGCCGGTCGTTCCGGCCCCAGCGCCGCGACGCTAGAGGAACTGGTTGCCCTCGCGCCCTAGCGCCGTCATGTTCGCCTCGCCGCGCATCACCCGCTTGCAGTCGGGGCAGAAGTCCTGCCACCAGGTGAACTGCTCCGCCGAGGCCTGCGCAGGCGTCCGGGCGGCCAGGCGCGAGCCAGCGACGGGCAGGTTGGGCCGCTCAGTGGTTACAGCATAATTCTGGCCGATGTCGCCAAGCGTCCGCTTGAGGTCGCCGATGAAGAGCGCCGCCGCAAAGGCCTGTCCGCAACGCGGGCAATGGTGCGCCTGGCTATCGTCTCCGACCTGCCGGTACAGCTCGATGCCAACCGTCGCCGGGCGCTCCAGGATGTGGAAGAACTTGCCGAAGGGCAGCGAAATCAGCCACAGGACCACGACCGCCTCGTGAGTCAGCGAGATGAACCAGTAATACGCGCCGTAGAAGAACGTGCTGTCCAGCGTCAGCGCCACACCCGTCAGCACAATGGCGAAGAGCAGCGCCAGCGGCACGATGTCGAAGCCGAAGCGCTGCATGGTGATCGGCGCGACATCGTGGAAGCGGCGATGGAAGGCCATGATGAGGCCAACCAGCAGCAGCAGCGCGGCAAAGACCAGCGCGTGATAGATGAAGTAGCCGAACGGCGAGTATGGGTCGAAGGTGAAGAACGGGAAACCGACCACCCAGATCAGGTATTGTCCGCCCGACACCTGGGTGAAGCGCAGCCAGCCGAACGTCAGCGGCAGGGTAATCGCCAGCGAGCCAATGACACCCCAGAAGATGCAGAGGTGCATGATCCAGCGGTAATAGCTCCGCTTGCGAATGAAGGTCTGGGCCAGCAGCCCGTTGAAGATGGCGACGGGAATCAGCGTGAAGTACTTGAGGAAGTGCTCGACCGAGAAGAAGAGCCGCCAGCCACGTCGGAAGTAGCGCCCCGTCTGCGGGCGCATCAGCCAGAAGCTGTACTTGTAGGCAATGGCGGCGGTGGCGAAAATTGTGCCGACCGCATAGCCGATCAGCGAGGCGTCGAACCAGCGGAATCCGCGCGAGCCAAGCACGATCAGCACGACCAGGATGAGCGCCGCGATGACGCCGGTGCTGATCGCCGCCAGCCGCTGGCTAAAGCGCGCACGGCGCGCAGCCGCGAGCTCGCGCTGTGCGGCCGCAATCACGGCCTGGCCTCCTGGCTGCTGGGGCGCCGCTAACTGGCTCATCGTCCTCTCCTTCCTCGTGTCGGTCTGCTCGATGGGGCATATTGGTCGAAGGCGCCGATGGGGCGCGTGGTGACCAGATCAGGATGGGGCGGTAGTCTCGCTGGCGGGCGCCACCTCTGGGAGGGCGAGCTTCGCAGGCGGCGCCGCCCCGCGTCGGGCCTTGCGGACGCCGCCCACGATGTTCGTGAGCCAGCCCAGCGCCACCAGCGCCCACGCGGCAAAGGCGATCCACGCCGAAGCGGGGCCGATGACGCCCAGGAACTCCAGCCCGGAGATGTGGGTCAGGAGTTGGAGCGCGGTGGAGTACATTCCCAGCGGGAAGACGATGCTCCACAGCGAGGGATCATACCTGATCGGCTCGTGCTGGAAGCCATACTTCCAGACACCGATGATGAGCAGCAGCGGAATCCACCAGGTCCCCCACGCCCACATCATCACCGTGAAGCCTTCGATGTAGGCGCGCAGCGTCAGCAGCAGCGCAGTGGGATGCGGGGCGTCGAGCAGGCGCACGCCCGCGACGGTCGTGATGGCCATCGCGCCCATATTGATCCAGTAAGGCGGCTTCAGGTCGCCGTGCCGCACCCGCAGGAAGAAGAAGCGGTACATGATGAGCGTGACGAAGATCAGGTAGAGCAGCACGCCAAACGTCCAGAAGGCGTAGGAGAGCAGCATCAGCCCCGCGCGCCAGCCTGGCAGGATGGTGGTCAGCAGCACCCAGGTGATGGCCAGCGATTCCGTCGCGACGATGGCGATCAGCCACGAGCCGTTCAGCGCTTGCTCGATGGGCCGCTCGTTGCTGAAGATCAGCATGGCGAAGGTCCAGTAGAGCAGCGCGAACCAGGCGATGGCGGCGATGAAGGTGAGCAGGGCAGGGACGATGCTCCAGCCGCCCAGCGCGAAACGGGTCGCAGTGACCCCCACCGCCGCGATGAACGTGAAGAAGCCGAAAACAGTCGCCGGGTCGTGGAAGTCGCGGCGCATCTCCGTCGGAAACCGCGCGGCGCGCAGGAGGTAAATTGCGGAAAGGATCACGAGCAGCGCGACGGCTATACCCCAGAGGGTGAGTGACAGCCCCAGCGCCTGACTGAGCAGCAGCGCGACGCTGACGATGCCCGTCGCCATGACACTGGCGAAATATCCCGGATAGAGGGTCCGCACCCACGTCATCCAGGCTCGGCCCACTGCTCTCACGCGCGCCTTCCTGTCTTAGCTCGCTCTCGCGGAGGACTATGGCTGGCGACGCGGAGGTTCGCGACGCCTTGGAGAGGTGGTAGCGCTAGAAACCTACCATCCATTGTGCCACGTTTCGTGACCGCTGACCAGCGTTTTCCGCCGGTTGTCCTCCGCAAAACAGGCGCCACCACCCGTGACGTGGCGGCGCCTGCTTCCAGTGAATCGCATCGGCGCCCGTTGCGCTGCGACTTAGGTCGCAGTCATGGGCGCGCTTCAGCGGCTATTGTGTGGGCAGAGGGGTGTCGGCGCGACCTCTCGCTCACCAGCCGATGCGCCGAACAGCTTGCCATATCACGAGGAGGCGCCGCAGATGGAGCGCGCGACCGACACGACCGACACGACCGACACCACTACCGTCGCTGATGCCAACACGACCACCGATACGCCTGACATGACCGCCGAGATCTTCGAGGCGCTCAAGAACGTCTACGACCCCGAACTGGGCGTCAATATCGTTGACCTGGGGCTGGTCTATGGCGTGGATATCCGCGAGGACGGCTACTGCACGCTGACGATGACGCTCACCACGCCTGGATGCCCGATGCACGAGAGCATCGGCGAGGGCGTCGGCGCCGCGCTTTCGACCGTCGAGGGCGTGACAGGCGGCGAGATCAAGATCGTCTGGGAGCCGCGCTGGGAGCCGTCGATGATGACGGATGCGGGGCGCTCTGAATTGGGCTACTGGTAGCCACGACAGCTTCCCCAGCCCCCTTCCCGTGGGAGATGCGGCATTCTGCGCTGCCCGCTCCCACGCGGGAGCGGGGCGCCGCTATGCTGCGGGCGGCTGCGCGGCGACACGCGGCCGCATCACCCCCCAGACGTTCGCCGCCGCCAGCGCCAGCCCCAGCCCCAACGCGCTCGCCGCCACCCGTAGCGGCGTCGGCCAGGCCAACAGCAGGCAGGCTACCGTCGCGGGCAAGCCCAGGTTAATGAGCCAAAAGCTGAGCGTGGCCACCCGCTGCTCCACCAGATCGCGCATCAGCGGCACTTTGGCTTTCCCGACCAGTGGCGCATAACGCGATTGCCAGATCAGGAACGGCACAATCTTATAGAGGTAGCCGAAGATGCTCTGCCCCAGCCAGCCGACCAGCGCCGCCAGCAGCAGCGCCGCCAGCGTCGCGGGGCGTCCCACGCCGAGCAGCGCGGCCACCACACCCGCGGGCGCCACGACCGCGAGATAGCCCACCGCCGCAATCGCGTGGCGCTGCGTCACGTCGAGCGGCTTGCGCTTGCGAATGCTGAGCATCCGGCGGTAATCCCAGGCGAAGAGCCAGATAGCGGCTACCAGGCTCGCCCCCGCCAGCGCCGCGAGCCAGCCCCACTCCAGTGAGAAGCCCAGCGCCAACCCCAGGACGCCCGCATTCAGCAGGATGAAGATGCGGCTCCCCAGCATGTCAGCGTGGCCGTGGACCAGCGCGAACATCCGCGTCAGGGTATAGGAGACGCCCATCAGCGTCGTGGTGAGCCAGCCGACCAGCCCCAGCGTGATGTGCGTCAGCAGCAGGCGGGTGACACCCGCGCCGAGGAAGCCGAACTGGAAATTGAGCGCGGCGGTCAGGCCCAGCGAGACAACCACGCAGAGGTAGCTCACCGAGGCCACCAGGTAGCGCGCCGTCAGCGGGCGGACACTGGCGCGGGCGATGGTCACGCCCATTATCACGGCGTAGTGCGCCACCGCCGCGACCACCAGGCTCCCGCCGACGATCAGCAGCGTGACCCGCGAGAACCAGAAGCCGCTGACCAGCAGCGCCACGCCCGTGAGGTAGAGCGGATACTGCGCGGCGCCCAGGCGCGCGGCCCGCAGCGGGCTGACCAGGATGACCGGGGCGAGCTGCAGCGAGGCGCCCATGATCGTCATCGTCAGCCAGCCCAGCGTCGCGATGTGGACCAGCGCGAGGACATGCGGATAGCCAGGGGCGAGCAGCGCCTCGGGCGCCACAATCGGCAGCAGGGCGCCGAAGAGCGCGGCGCCCAACGCGCCTGTCAGCAGGAAGGGCAGCGGCAGCCAGAGCGGTGTTCCCCCGCGCGCCAGGCCACCCATGCCGCTGGTGGTGATGGGCGCTGGCGTGCTGCCCGCCTGCGTCGTCGAGATTTTCACCGTCGCTCCTCCCTCACTGGCTCGCGGCTACTGATCGTGCGTGAAGCGCACGACCCACTCGTCATCCGCGCGGCGCAGGGTCGCGTGCGAGAAGCCACGCGCGCCGAGCGCGCCATAGAGTGGCGCTGGCTCGAAGGGCGCAATGATGACCAGCGAAGCGCCCGGCGCGATCTCCGCCGCCGCCTCCATGATCTGCACGAACGGCTCACCGCCCTGCTCCAGGGTCGGACGCACATCGAGGGTTGTCGCGGCGGAAGCTATCCATCCGGTCGCGTCATCGTTGGGCTGCATCTTCTCACTCGTCTCCCGTAGTACTCATCCAGCGCGCGTCAACGTCTCAGTCACGTCTCAACCGCGTATCAGGCGCCGCGTGGGGCCGCGCGCTATTGCGGCCCGGCGCGGTCAGAGTGTACGCTGTGGCCAGCGCGCCTGGCTGCGACTAATGTCGCACTCTGATGTACGGCGCAGGTCCCGACGCCCACTCAGCGGAAAGGTGAAGCATGGCCGTTCAAGCGGAAGCCCTGCGCAGTGTGCCGCTCTTCGCGACCCTCGCGTCCGAGGACCTCGCGCAAATCGCCAAGGTCACGGTGGAACGACGCTACTCGCGCGGCGACATCATCATCCTCGCCGGGCAGGAGGGCGGCGCGCTCTACTACGTGCGCAAGGGGCTTATCAAGATATTCCGCACCTCGGAGGAGGGCAAGGAGCAGACCCTGCGCCTGATGGACTCCGGCGCCACCTTCAATGACGTGCCGGCGATCGATGGCGGAGCGAACCCTGCCAGCGCGATGGCGATGACGCCAAGCGTCGTCTGGGCTACCAGCGGGGCCGAGCTACGCCGCCTGATCCGCGAACGTCCGGAAATCGCGGTGGCGACGGTGCATACCCTGGCGCTGGCGCTGCGCCAACTCGTCAGCCTGGTGGACGACCTCTCGTTCCGCCATGTGCGGGCGCGGGTGGCGAAAATCCTCAACGAGCAGGGGACAGTGGAGGGCGCGGACGGCCAGCCGCTACGCCATCGCCTCACCCAGCAGGAAATCGCCGCGATGGCCGGGACCGCGCGCGAGATGGTTGGACGCGCCATCAAGGAACTGGAGGCGGCGGGCGCCATCCGCAGCGAGCATGGCGCGATCATCGTGGTAAGCCGCGAGCGCCTGACGATGCTCGCCCAGTAGCGCGCTATACGACAGCGGGAGCAGCAGCGACGATGAGCGACAACGCCCAGCCCAACACGGCCAGCCCGGAGATCAGCGTCGAGGACTTTGAGCGGGTGGACATCCGCGTAGGGCGGGTGCTGGCCGCCGAACCGCTGGCAGGCGCCCGCAAACCCGCCTACAGGCTGCGGATCGACTTCGGCGTGGAGCTGGGCGTGCGCGAATCGAGCGCCCAACTGACCGTCCACTACACCGCGCAGGAGTTGGTCGGGCGGCTCGTGCTGGCGGTAGTCAACTTCCCGCCCCGGCGCATCGCGGGCTTCAAGTCGCAGGTCCTGACGCTGGGGGCGCCAGACGCGGATGGCGCGGTCGTGCTGCTGGCTCCGGAGCGCGATGTCCCACTGGGCGCGCGGATGTTCTGAGGCGCGGGATCAGGCGCGGGATCAGGCGTGGGTGGGCGCGAGGGGCTTGACCAGATACGTCACCAACTCCTCCCAGACGCGCGTCGCGCCGCCGTCGTCCTGCCATGAGCCAGTCATCCACTGCTCGCCGAGTCCGGCGTCGTGGTAGCCGAGGCGTTCGTAGAGCGCGCGGGCGCGCTGGTTCGTGACGCCCACGCCCAGCCCGATACGGGCGGCCCCATGCGCGCGGGCGGCCTCCTCGCAGGCGCGCAGCAGCGCCGTGCCAACCCCACGCGAGCGGTAGGCGGGATGCGTGAGCAGGTCCACGACCCACGGGCAGTCCAATTGCGCGGCGAGGGGATCATTCATCGGGCGCCAGACCAGCGATACCTGCCCGACCGCCTGCGCGCCCGCCCACGCGATCAGGTAGAGCAGCTCGCCATTCGTCTGGCGCGTGAAACTGGACCAATGGGCGCCACGCGACCGGTCTGTCATGTCGGCGCACAGGCGAGGAAACTCGCTGGCGGCCAGCGGGCGTACTTCCACATCCATCACAGTCCATCCTTCCACCGTCGCGCCAGCTACCGATGGCGCCGCCCAGCCCCAAGTATCGCATACTGGCAAACTGGCGCGTTTGACAGCCGCCCGCCCGCGGTGGTAGCCTCCAGCCATGCACGCTACCACCATCTGCCCCGCTGCGTAGGCCCGGCGCGCGACACGCCCACGCTAGCGGTAGAACTCCCACCCACGCGGGCGATTGATCGACCGCGCGGGCAAGGGGAGCGCCGGACGGACACCTCATCACTCATGCGCCCGCATGTAGTGTTTCATCTCGCTATGGTGTCCGCCGCGCAGTCGCTCCGCCGCGCCTCCCTCATGCGCCCTCTACACTGATCGCCCTCATCGCATGATGGAGCCGTCGTATGTCTTCCCATTCGCGCCATTCGCGCGCCCCCCGCTGGTCGGGGTTGTGGCGCCATCCTGATTTCCTGAAGTTGTGGGCCGGACAGAGTGTCTCAGCCTTCGGGACGCTGATTACCGGAGTCGCCCTGCCCATCGCCGCCGTCCTAGCGTTGCGCGCCACGCCCGCGCAGGTCGCGCTGATCTACGCTGCGCAGATCGCACCGACGCTGGCTCTGGCGCTGCCTGCCGGGGCGCTGGCCGACCGCCTGCGCCGCCGCCCCCTGCTGATCGCCGCTGAAGTGGGACGCGGGCTGGCGCTGGCCAGCGTCCCCATCGCCGCCGCGCTCGGCGCCCTCAGCCTGCCGCTGATCTATGGCGTGACACTGGTGGTCAGCGCCCTGAGCGTCATCTTCGACACCGCCTGGCCCGCCTATCTGCCC
>DASVWQ010000459.1:0-9328 GCA_036393135.1 Ktedonobacterales bacterium | reverse complement strand
GGGAAGGGTTGCCAGACGCTGGCGACTTCGACGGAGGCCTACCCGGCCTACGCCTCGCAGGCGCTGGCGGCGACGCGCGACTGGGCCGAGGCGCATGGCGACCTGGTCACGCGCTACATCGGCGCGCTGCTGGCGGCGCTGACCTGGCTATATACCCCCGGCGAGCGCGCGGCGGTCGAGACGCTGCTGGCAGGCGAGCCAGCGCTGGGGGTGGGCGGTGAGGTCTCCGCCGCGCAGGCGTATGCGGCGTTCACCGATCCGGCGCTGGGCTTCGGGCGCGCGGCGGCGCTCAGCGAGGCGGGACTGGCGCAGGTCATCGCGCTGCGGGCGCGCTACGGCGGCGACACGGTGGCCAGCCTCGGCCAACCCGCCGACTACTGCGACTTGCGCTGGTACGAGCGCGCCCGCGCCACGGCGGAATAGGGCGGACGCGGGGGCGTAAGCGCGGGCGAGTGATAACACATCCGCCTGGGATGTTGGCGCTCGTTGCGCCCCCTCACCCCAACCCCTCTCCCAAAGGGCGAGGGGCTTTCCGATTCCCCTCGCCCTCTGGGAGAGGGGCCAGGGGTGAGGGTTTGACGCAACGGCAACGACCGCAGCGGACATGTTATGAACCCGCGTCTACGATCCTTGTGGGAACCCCGAACCCACAGGGATGCTTCGCTCCGCTCACCCTGCGGGCCACGAAGGCGGCCTTCGCGGCCTGGATCATGGGCGAGGCATGTTCTCTGCGGGGCAGGCGCACAGGTTGGCTACCTGAAGCGCCCACCCTGCCCGCGCTACCCCTGGAAGGCCGGGCGATTGGGAGCGGTAACGCCGGGATTCGGGGCGCCGGGGACGGGGCCAGGCGCGGCGCTGGGCGCGGCTGAAACGCTGCCACCGAGATAGAGCGCGCTGATCTCCGGGTTGTTCAGCACGCTGGCGCTGGGACCATCGAGGCGCACGCGCCCGCTCTCCATCACCACACCGTGGTCGGCCAGGCGCAGGCCCGCGCGGGCGTTCTGCTCCACCAGCAGGATCGTGCGCCCCGCCTTCTGCATCGCCCTGATGGTGTTGAAGACCTCTTTCAGCGTCTTGGGGTCGAGGCCCATCGATGGCTCGTCCAGCAGCACCAGCGTCGGGTCCAGCATCAGGCAGCGGGCGAACTCCACCAGCCGCTGCTGCCCGCCAGAGAGGCTGCCCGCCTGCTCATTGGCGCGCTCGCGCACGATGGGAAAAAGGGCCTGCACCTCGTCATAGCGCTGGCGGACGACCGCGCCGCTACGCACCGTGTAGGCGCCTAGCTCGACATTCTCGCGCACAGACATCGCCGGGAAGAGGCTGTGGTTCTGCGGCACCTGCGCCAGCCCGCGCTTGAGAATCTGCTGTGGCGAGAGGCCGACGATGTTCTCATCCTGGAAGATGATCTGGCCCATGCGCGGCTTGATGACGCCGCTGATCGCCGTGAAGACGGTGGATTTGCCAGCGCCATTAGGACCGACGATGCAGGTAATCGTCCCCTTCTCAATGCTCAGGTCCACGCCGCGCAACACATCGCCGCCGCCATAGCCCGCGACCACGTTGGTGAGTTGAAGTAGCATCAGGTCAGTCTCCCAGATAGGCTTCGAGCACGGCGGGGTTGGCGCGCACGGCCTCCGGCGTTCCCTCGGCCAGCTTCGCGCCCCGGTGCATCACCATCACGCGGCTGCACAGGCCCATGACGAATTCCATGTTATGCTCGACGATCAGAAAGGTCACACCCTGGCTGTTGAGCTGGCGGATGCGGTCGCCAAGCTGGCCAATCAGCGTCGGGTTGATGCCGCCAGCAGGCTCATCCAGCAGGATCATCGACGGCTCGGCGATCAGGATGAAGGCCAACTCCAGCAGCTTGCGCTGGCCATAGGAGAGGCTGCCCGCCGGCTCATCCTTCAGGTGGGTCAGGCCGACGAACTCCAGCAGGTTCAGGGCGCGGTCGTTCTCGCTCGACGCGCTCCAGCGCCCCAGCAGCGAGGCGACACCTTTGCGCTTGATGGCGACGTGCATGTTCTCCGTCACCGTCAGGCGCGGGAAGATGCGCGTGAGCTGGAAGGTCCGCCCGATGCCCAGGTCGAAGATGCGGTCGGGGCCGAGGCGGCTGATGTTGGCGCCATCGAAGGTCACCGAGCCAGTGTCCGGGCGCTCGTAGCCGGTGATGACATTGAACAGGGTCGTTTTACCGGAGCCATTCGGGCCAATCAACCCGGTGATGGACCCCTTCTCGACCGAGATGGAGCAGGCGTTGAGCGCCTGGATGCCACCAAACGCTTTCGAGATGTCCGTCGCTTGCAGCAGGCTCATCAAAGTCTCCGAGTCTCCAGGATACGCGCGTGGCGTAGGGTTGGTCGCCTGGGCTATTTGCGCTCCCCGCGCAGGGCGGCGGAGTTCGGCGTGGGCACGGTCGGCGGCGAGCTAGGCGCGGCAGGCGCCGGACCAGGTGCGACCGGCGTGGCGACCTCTGCCGCTCTGCGCCCGAAGAGCAGCTTGCTCACGGCTGGAACGATACCCTGCGGTAGCAGCAGAATGACGACCAGGAAGACCAGGCCCTCGACCACCAGGCTCATACCGGGCCGCTCAATGGCTATCGTCAGGTACTGGCGCACTGGCTCCAGCAGCAGCGCCCCCAGCAATGGGCCAGAGATGGTGCCCAGGCCGCCGAGGAACGCCATCAGCGCGACCAGCACATCGAACTGCGGATCGAACGCCGAGTTGAAGAAGGTTGACCCAATGAAGTATTCGACCACGGCGCCAACCATGCCCACGAAGAAGGCGGAGAGCACAAACGCGCTCAGCTTCACCGATTCCGTGCGCACCCCCAGACCGCGCGCCCGCTCCTCATCGTCGCGGATCGCCAGCAGTTCCAGGCCATACTTCGAATGTCGCACAAACCACGACGTTACCACCGTCACGATCAGGATCGCGAGAATCACGTAGTAAAACGGCAGGTTGTAGGTGTAGCCGCCCCACGGAGGAATCGGAAACTCCACGCCCGCCGTGCCGTGCGTCAGGTTGAAGATGTTGTTCTCGGCGAGGAGCTGGAAGATAAAGAAGATCGCGATGGTAATTACCACGAAGGTATGGCGGCGCGTGCGCAGCGCGACCAGCCCGATGGGCACGGCCACGAGCGCCGCGACGATCCCGGCCACCGGCACGAAGTAGAATGGCTCCCAGCCGCCAGGGATGGTCCAACGGCCGCAGATGTAGGCCAGCGCGAAGGCGCCTATCCCGAAGAAAACCGCATGCCCCAGGGCAATGTAGCCGGAATAGCCGCAGAAGATGTTCCACGCCGAACCGGCCGCCGCGAACGCGAGCGTCAGGAAGGCGACGGTCGTCGTCGCGGGATCGGAGAAGATCAGCGGGAAGACGATGGCGCCAGCGAGACAGAGCAGCCAGAACGCCACCTGAAATGGCCTCCATTGGCGAGCGTCTGATCGCCCGGGGGACGTTTGTGTTTGCGTTACTGTTGCCATGGCGATGGGTGCTCTTTCTTCTGGTTGAGGCGCCGTTCGGCTGCGACGCGCGGACTCCACTGGCGTGACCTTACTGTTTGCGTGTCGCGATTTTGCCGAACAGGCCTTGCGGTCGCAGGAACAGCACCAGGACGAGCAGGAGGTAGAACACAGTGCTGGCCCAGACTGGCGACCAGAGTAACGAGGTCTCGGTGTACGTGACCAGCATCAGGACGGAGGCGGCGATGGCGCCACCAACGCTGCCCATGCCAGCGAAGATAATGATGACGAGCAGGCGTGAAATCAGGTCGTAGTGACTGTTTGGCTGGAACGCGCTCGTCGCTCCGTAGGCCATACCACCCGCCGCCGCCAGCGCCACACCAACACCAAAGGTCAGCGCCGCCACCCGCTCCACGTCAATGCCGATGAGCAGGGCCGCCGCAGGGTTCTGCATCATCGCGCGCACACTGCGCCCGAAGCGCGTGCGGTAGAGCAAGAGGTAGAGCAGGCTGAGCAGGAGAATGCTGAGGCCAAGGGACATGAGGTAGATGTCAGGCAGATAGAACTCGCCGATCTTGACCGTCGAGTGTGTCGTGTACCAGGCATGCAACTCCTTGAACTGGCCAGTAAAGTAGTAGGTCAGCACGCCTTCGATGATGAGCGCGGCGGCGTATGTCACCAGAATCGAGAGTTGCGTGCGGTCGCGCTTGAGTGGCCGGATCAGCGCCCATTCAAGGATAATACCGAGCACGAACATCACCGGGATAGTGATGAAGAGGCCCAGGAACAGATCAAGCCCCAGATACTTCGCCAGCAGGTAGCTCATGTAGGAGCCGAGGATGACGAAAGCGCCTTGCGCGATATTGATGATGTCCATCACGCCGAAGATCAGAGTCAGGCCAGCCGCCATCAGGGCATAGACGCTGCCCGCCAGGATGCCTGTGATGAGACCGTAGAGGACAAGCGTCATGTCATGTCTCCTGGGTTGGGCTGGCCAGGGGAGAAGCGTCTCCTCCCCCGGACAGCGTGCGTGCGACGAGAGCGCTGGGCAATCGCCGCACGCGGCTAGCGATACATCACGCGCGGCCTAGCTCGGCCAGTTGGGCTTGGGGAACTCGATTGGGTTCGTCGCGACATTCGCGGGATAGACCGGAATGTACTGGCCGTTCTGCCACTGGAACAGGTAGCCGACCGCCAGCGTATTCTGGCCCGTCGCGTCGAACTTCACCGGCCCCTGGACACTGGTGAAGGTGTCGGAGTGCAGCGTGGCGATGAGCTTGGTCTGGTCGAGACTGTTGTTCTTCGTCACGGCCTGCGCGACCACCTGGCCCACCGAGTAGGCCTCGGCCACGTCAGAGCTGATGCCAGACTTGTCGCCGCCGTAGTGCTGGAGATACTCCTGCACGAGCTGCGAGTTGCCCGGCGCGTTGAGGTCTGGCCACCAGCCGTTCGGCACCAGAATGCCCTCAGCCACCGACGCCCCGCCAATCGCCTGGAGGAACTGGGTACCCTGGTCGGGACCAGCCGTCGCGACGAAGGCCTGCGGGTTGAAGTGTTGCTGGTGGAACGCCTGGATGAACGCGGCGACATCGGGCAGCAGTGTGCCAGTGACCACTACCTGCGGGTGCGAGGCGACCAGGCCAGCGGCGATGGAGGTAAAGTCGGTCGTCTCAGCCGGGTAGACCTTGTAGTAGACCGTCTTGATGCCGGCGGCTTCGAGCACCGCGCGGGCCGTGTCCACCTGAGGCTGCGTGAAGGGGTCGTCCTCAGTGGCGTAGGCGGCGGTCGTCGGGCGCTGGGCGGCTGGCAGCCCGGCGATGTAGTTCGCGAAGGTCACCAGGTTATTGGCGACTGGCAGCGACACGTCGAAGACATTCTTCAGACCGCGGGTGAAGACCGATGGGCCACCGCCCGCGCCCTCGACCAGCGCGAAGCCATAGCGGTTCGCGATGTCCGAGGCAGGCTTGGTCAGGAGGGTCGAGAACGGGCCAAACAGCAGGTCAACCTTATCCTGAGTGATCAGTGTCTGGTAGTTGGTCGTGACCTGTTGCGGGTCGCTGTTGTCATTGAGAATGATCAGCTTGACCTGGCGCCCCAGCAGCCCTCCCTTGGCGTTGATGTCGTCCGCCCACATCTGATAGCCCTGCTGGAAGGCCTCACCATCGGCGGAGAAGTCGCCAGAAGTCGAGAGGGAGATGCCGATTTTGATAGGTCCCGTGGTCGTGTTCGTGCTGGCGCCGCCACCGAGGCTGCATGCCCCCAGTGTCAGCGCGAGGCACGCCAGGATGCCTACACTACAGATTGCCCGATGAATGCGCGTGGAGTATCGTCCACTCATGGCTCTGCTCCCTGAGCTACACCCACGTAGCTCGTCCGTCGTACAGATGGGCCAGCGACTCCGCGCGTGTCGGAGCGCGCCTGCGGCCCAATGCCATTTCTCCGCGCCATGCGTCCCTGTCGCCATTCAGGCGGCGCCGTAGTGGCGGTACACGTCGGGGACATGGTGGCGTGGGGCGCAGCCCACGGGAAGCTCATCGCTTCCCCAACAAGCCTGTTCGCTACGCCTCAGTGATCGCGCGCAACTGGTGACGCATCCAGTCAGCCATCTGTGGGCGATGCTTGGAGGGGATGTTGTTGCAGACGTGATTACCGTCCTCAAACATCCACAATTCAGCGGACTCGCCGATCTCTCGCGCCACACGCTCCGCGTCGCGCGGGGGTACCACGCGATCCTGGCGGCCCATGATGACCAGGGTGGGAACGCTGACCCGCTGGAGAACGCCCTCCAGCGTGAACGGCCGCAGACGCGCGAGGGCGTCGTCAGCCGAGGTGGCGCCACTGCGATGGATGAACGCCTCTTGAGTGAGGCTGGGCATCTGGTCGAATGCGTCGGGAACGGAATAGGGTCCAGCGAGTGCGATAACAGCGCGAATACGCGGCTCAAAGGCGGCTGCGCGTGGGGCGTAGTAGCCGCCCAGACTCACACCCAGCATGCCGATGCGGCGCGTGTCGAGGTCAGTTCGGCGCTCGAGCGCGTCAATCGCGGCCCGTGCGGCGACTTCGTAGTCGCTGCGCATAGGTCGCTCGAACTCCATCTCGCCTTGCCCCGGCCCATCAATCGCGAGTGTCGCCAGACCCCGACGCAGAAACTCGTCGGCGTAGGCGTGCAGCTCCTCTTTGACGGAATCGAGACCTGGGACGAGCAGGACAACGGGGGGCCGCGAGACACCCACTGGCGCCCGCAGAATCCCCCACATGGTCAGCCCGTCCTCGAACGGGATGGCGATGCGCTCACCTGGCGTGTCGAACCAGGGCAAAGCCCGCGCGTAGCAGGCGACCGCTAGGTCGTGGGCCACACGCAGCCGGTCCGGATAGGCGACGGCCAGGAACTTGCCAAAATGATAGGCCATGGCGGCATGATAGAAGTGATAGGCCATGGACTCATGTTGGCCCGCGCGCTCAGCCTCCTCACCCATAACCTGGTACATGGCGCCGCAGCTCGACCATTCGCGGAGCCAATCGGACCAGTCCTGGATAACGGCGGTCACCCGCTGATAGTCGTTAGGGTCAATGCCATTCGCGAGAAAACGGGGCGCCCAGTTGGCGATGGCCGTTTGGACTCGCGCGTCACCTGTCATTGACTCATACTCCTTCATACGTCATGTGAGGCGTCTCTTCTCAACAGTCGCCTCACCAGAAATATGTTTCGCAGGGGTTCCACCAAGGGGGCGTTTCGTGTTGCGCAATCGTTTGCCTATGCAGGACAATCGATTGACGCAACAATAACACCGAGGCGAACACGTGTCAATAGTCGTGATTGCCCCGCCCGCTGTCCCGATGGGCGGCGCGACGGGCGACAAGCGGCAGGCGTGGTTGACAGCGCCCAAACCACTCTCTAGACTCCTCTGCGATGGGCGTGTGGCCGCTGGCCTGCCACGCGCCAGGTTTCCAGCGACACTTGCCCAACGAGGAGCGCTCCACCGATGACGACACCACCGACTGACAGTGAACGGTCCGGCGATGAGCCGCTCTTTCCGCGCTTCTCTGACGCCGAGTTCGCCCGGCGGCGGGCCGCGACCCGCGAGATCATGGCTGAGCAGGGTGTCGAGGCGCTGCTGCTCGCTGGTCTGGCGGGCCTCGACAATGAGGTGAGCTATCTCACCAACTTCCTCGTCACCCGCGAGGCGCTGCTGCTCTTTCCGGCGAGCGGTGAGCCGCTGCTCCTCGTGGAGTACTATAACCATACACCAGCCGCGCGGCGTGTCGCTTACCAGTGCGAGACACGCTGGGGCGGCGATGACCTCGCGGTGACGACGGCCGAGGCCGTCCGGGCGCGTGACCTGGCCAGCGCGCGGCTCGGCTTCGCGGGGCCGCTGTCCGCCCGCCACGCTCTCGCCCTCCAGCGGGCGCTGCCCCAGGCGACGCTGGTGGACTGCTCCGCCGCGTTGCGTCAGCTCCGTCTGGTCAAGAGCGACGAAGAGCTGGCGTGTCTGCGGCGCGGCGCCGAGCTGACTGACCGCTGCGCAGTCGCCCTGGAGCGCGAGGCGCGACCCGGCATGAGCGAGCACGAGCTCATTGCGCTGATCGAGAGCGCCTATGTCGGGCTGGGCGGGCAAACGGGCATCCACTATCTGGCGACGACCCCGATGGCGCACCCATCGGCCTGCGTACCCGCGCAACGACCCTCGAACCGCCGCATCGCAGCGGGCGACGCGCTCATCTTCGAGATCAGCGCGCAGTACCACGGCTACCCGGGCCAGCTCCTGCGCACGTTCACCATCGGCGCCGCGCCAACCCCCGACTACCAGCGGATGTATGACCTGGCGGTCGAGGTATTCGACGCCATCGCCGCGACGCTGCGCGCGGGCGCAACCAGCGAGGCCGTACTCGACATCGCCGAGCGCATTCACGCCGCGGGCTATACGATCTGCGATGACCTCCTCCACGGACTTGGCGGCGGCTATCTGCCACCAATTCTGCGCACCAGGCGGACGGGATCAGCGTTGGGCGCGCCCTTCACCTTCGCCGAGAACATGACAGTCGTGATCCAGCCGAATGTCATCGCGCCCGACGAGCAGAGCGGCGTACAGGTCGGCGAGCTCGTGCGCGTCACGCGCGACGGCATCGAGCGGCTGCACAGCTATCCGCTGCGCTTCACCCGCTGCGGCTGACAGCGCGCGTGACGCCAGTGAACTACTCCAGCAGGGCGAGCGGCTCCTCCAGCAGATCGGCCAGCGCGCCCAGGAACTCTGCGCCCCGCGCGCCATCGATGACGCGGTGGTCGCAGGAAAGACTCAAGGCCATCATGGGCTGCACAGCGGGCGCGCCATGCAGCGGAACGACGCGCTCCACGATGCGCCCGACCGCCAGGATCGCCGCCTGGGGCGCGGGCACAATCGCGTTGAAGGCGTCCACGCCATACATGCCCAGGTTGCTGATGGTGAAGGTCGCGCCCGCGAGGTCGTCGGCGCGCTGCTTGCCCGCCTGCGCCCGCTCCACCAGCTCCCGGCGCCGCGCAGTGATCTGGGCGATAGTGAGCTGGTCAGCCTGGCGAATCACCGGCGTGACCAGCCCATACTCGGCGGCCACCGCCAGCGCCACATGAATCTCAGGATGCTGGATGATCGCGCCCTCACGCCACGAGGCGTTGACACGCGGATGCTGGCGCAAGGTATGCGCGGTCGCCATCACCAGCAGGTCGGTATAGGTGACGCTCAGGTCGCGCTGGCGGCGCAACTGGTCGCGCCAGGCGATCAGGCGGGTGGCGTTGATCTCGCGCATCAGGAAGAAGTGCGGGACCTCCCGCCAACTCTGGGTCGTCCGCTCGGCCATAATTCGCCAGACCGGATGCAGCGCGGGCGAGA
>DASVWQ010000458.1:0-3109 GCA_036393135.1 Ktedonobacterales bacterium | reverse complement strand
GGTTCGCCGCGTGGGTCGGCTCGCTGGATGTCGAGGCGTTGCTGACTCGCGCCGAGGCGATTCCGGAGCCGACGGTCAGCGCGCACGCCTTCACGCTGCGGGAGGCGCGCGCCATCGCCGAGCGCCAGATGTCGCCGGAGGAAGAGGCGCTGGCCGCCGAGTTGAACGTCAGCGGAGGCGCGGCATGGGCCAGACTCCACGCGACGCTCACCTCGCAACTCAGCGCGCCCATCGAGCTGGATGGCCAGACGCGCGAGGAGCCGATGAGCGCGCTGCGGCATCTGGCTTTCCACCACGACCGCGTGGTCCGCCAGCGTGGCTACGAGGTGGAGCTGGAGGCATGGGAGCGAGGGGCGGCTCCGCTGGCGGCGGCGCTGAATAGCATCAAGGGGCAGGTCAACACGCTCACCCGCAGGCGCGGCTGGCCCTCCGCCCTCGACGCCGCGCTCTTCGACGCGCGGATCGACCGCGCCACGCTCGACGCCATGATGACCGCGGCGCGCGAGTCATTCTCCGACTGGCGGCGCTATCTGCGGGCCAAGGCGCGTGCGCTAGGACTGGAGCGCCTGGCGTGGTACGACCTGTTCGCGCCGGTCGGCGGGAGCGGGCGCCCGTGGACCTTCGCCGAGGGTGAGGCGTTCGTGCTGCGCAACTTCGGCGTGTACTCGCCCCGCCTGCGCGACTTCGCGGCGCGCGCCTTCGCCCAGCGCTGGATCGACGCCGAGCCGCGCGCGGGCAAGGAGGATGGCGCCTTCTGCATGTGGCTGTGGAAGGATGAGTCGCGCGTGCTGGCCAATTTCAAGCCCTCGTTCGATGGCGTCAGCACGGTCGCCCACGAGTTGGGCCACGGCTACCACAATATGCTGCTCGCCAGTCGCCCGATGCTTCAGCGCGAGACGCCGATGACGCTTGCCGAGACTGCTAGTATCTTCTGCGAGACGGTCGTCCAGCACGCCGCGCTGGCCGACGCGCAGCCCGTCGAGCGCCTGGAACTGCTGGAGGCGTCGCTTCAGGGATCGTGCCAGGTGGTAGTGGACATCACCAGCCGCTTCCTCTTCGAGCAGGGCGTCTTCGAGCGGCGACGCGAGCGCGAGCTGTCGATCGAGGAGCTGTGTGGGCTGATGCTCCAGGCGCAGCGCGACACCTATGGCGATGGGCTGGACGAGGCGGCGCTGCATCCCTACATGTGGGCGGTGAAGTCGCATTACTACAGCCCCAGCCGCTCGTACTACAACTTTCCCTATATGTTCGGCCTGCTCTTTGGCGTCGGGCTTTACGCTCGCTACCAGCGGGACCCCGACGCCTTCCGCGCGCACTACGATGATCTGCTCGCCAGCACTGGCCTGGCCGACGCCGCGACGCTGGCCGAGCGTTTCGGCATCGATACCCGCTCTGCCGACTTCTGGCGCAGCAGCCTCGATGTCATC
Organism: Ktedonobacterales bacterium; assembly: GCA_036393135.1. Taxonomy (GTDB): domain Bacteria; phylum Chloroflexota; class Ktedonobacteria; order Ktedonobacterales; family JADMIN01; genus JAKAIY01. The sequence continues at coordinate 1,682 of DASVWQ010000458.1, read as the reverse complement.
CGCGCCGACATCGCGCAGTTCGAGGCGCTGGCGGCGGCTGGCGCGTAGCGGCGCCCAGCGGTTAGCGCGGCGACTGGCGCAGTGGGCCTGGGCTGCGTTGGGGCTGGCCTGCGACGGGATGCGCATGAGTGTGATCGAACCGTCATGCATCGCCGCGTCGCGCTGACGCAGCAGCGCTGATAGTGGTCTCTGCGCATATGCATTGACATGCCAGATAGCGACCATACAATGGCGGTCTGGTAGCGCGATTCGGCTTGACGCCGTGCGCGAGGCGATGCTATACTCGTTGAGCGGTCACTGTTGAGTGTCGTCGCAGCGGTGTCACGGGCCTCTAGCTCAATTGGCAGAGCAGCTGACTCTTAATCAGCGGGTTCAGGGTTCGAGTCCCTGGGGGCTCACCAAGCAAACCGAGAATTCTAGCCAATTCATGAGAGCCACATCTCCCGGGAGATGTGGCTCTCAACGCGTTTGACAGCCAAATTGACAGCCAATAGCATCTGACAGAGGTAAGTCATGAAGCTCCAAGTAGCTGATTCTTCGCTTAGCGCATCTTTCGTCTACTGCGGGCTGTTTCAGCACACCGTTGATAACCACGCTTGGTAACCACACGTGGTGGGTCGTGTGTAAGTATTTTATCTAATACTACAGCCGCACTTGTGCGCATAGCTGACGGCGTTTGATGTGGCTACGTTTGGCGCGGGCTTGGTGACGACGGCGCCTGTCCGACCAGCGCAGCACTAGTGTCGGCGCGGGCGGACGCTGCCAGACGAGCGTTCACAAGAGATGCCGCACCTCGGGAACGGTGAGCGGCAACAGGGCGACGGCCAGCGTTAGTGGAACGCCCCCTTCCTGTGATTCTGCCCTTTTTTCCTCGTCTGCTGGATCTGACGTGCGTGCTGGCGCACCACCGTCAGATAGTCGAGCGCGAACATGGCCAACGTGATGTGACGATACCAGCCGGTCCAGGTGCGCACTTCGTACTCGTCCAACCCCACCTCACCCTTGGCCAACTCAAACGCCTGCTCGACTTGCCAACGAGTGCCCGCAACCTGCACGACCTGCTCCAGCGTCGCGGTGTCCGGCCCAAAGACGAAGTAGTAGGCGATCTCGTCGGGCTTGTGCACACTGCGGCGTGCGAGCAGCCAGTGGGCCATGCCGTCGGGATGCAGCCGCCAGGACATAGGCATCCACGCCCAGTCGTACCAGCGCGGGCCTTGGCTGCCTTCCCCCGCTGAAAGGCGCTGCCAGGTCTCGGCGGGCCAGGCGGCGACCACCTGCTCCGCTTTGGCCGACATGCCCACCCGCTGGCTGCTCGCTACCGCCAGCACGAACGGCTGCTCGCGCTCTTCCAGATAGCGGCGCAGCTTGGTATCGCCCCCATAGATGCTGTCCGCCGTCACCCAGGGCGCCCGTACCCCAGCGCCAAATGCCCCCTCCAGCAGGTGCTTGCCCAGCGTTGGTTTGGTGATGCAGGTCGCTTCAGCGGGCGCCCCTGCCTCAGCGCAGCGTGCTGGATCGTCGGTCCATTCCTCGGGTAAGTAGAGGGCGCGATCCAGCAGCGCCGGCCCGTGCGCACTCGCATACGCCAGGAACACCCCGATCTGGCAATTGGCGATCTTGCCCACCGTCCCACAGTATTGCGGCGCCACGCCCGCCGACCTGGTTCCCTTTTTCACAAAGCC
>DASVWQ010000457.1:0-3822 GCA_036393135.1 Ktedonobacterales bacterium | reverse complement strand
ACGATGCGCCCGCCGGAGCGCGTGACGCGGCGTAGCTCCGTCAGCCCGCACTCGCCGCCGCGCGCCTCGCGTGTCCCGAAGGCCGAGCAGGCGACCGCCGCATCTACGCTATCGTCAGGCAGCGGCACTGCGCTGAAGACGCCGCGCAGCAACTCGACGTTGCGCAGATGGGCATGGACGAGTTTGCGCTCCAGCAGGGCCAGCAGCGGCGGCGTGGGATCCATCGCATAGACCAGCCGCGCGCGGCGCGCCAGCGGCAGTGTCACCCGCCCCGCGCCCGCGCCCGCGTCCAGCACGATGGCGCCATCCACCCGCGCGATGTCGAGCGCGCCCAGATGCACCTGCTCGCCAGCGGTCAGGCGGTCGTACTCCTCTGGCGTCTTCCAGTAGGTCAGGTCCCAGAAGAGGCGGTCGAGGGCGACGCGGCTGGCCATTTCGCGCTCCCCGGCGGAGACAGCCTCGGCGCGGGCCTGGGCGAAGCTGGCGCGGCTCTCCGGTGGTAGCGCCACCTCGATGCGTTCGGCCAGCGCGACCAGTGACGGCTCCAGCCCGCCGCCCGCGAAGGCCAGCCCGACCAGCGCAGGCGGGACCGCGCCCGACGTGCCGCCGATGAGCTGGCGCAGGCGGGTATCGTCGAAGACGGCGAGATCACCCAGCGTGAACGCGGCCGAGGCTTCGATAGGCATACGAGTCATCCCCCGCTTTAAATACTAAAACGGGCCGCCCATGCGGCGCACGTCTCAGTCCGCCCCTCCACCCACACATACCAGACACCATCCAGCCCACAGTAGGCGTAGACATCGGCGCCTTTGTAGGCCATCTCCAGCAGACAGCCGCGCGCCGCGCCGTCGGGCAGCTCTTCCCAGGGGATATCGGCCATGCTGGCGACGCTGCGCGCTATCCGCGCGAGCGCCCCGGCGCCCGTTCCATGGCCACCCGCTTGCTGGTCCGACATGCCGCGCTGCCTTTCCGCGCGAAGGCCTCTGCCCCATCCATCCGCACGCCTCATGCGCGCACCGCGCCAGCGTAGCAGCCTGCGCGCCAGAATCATCGTCCCGGCGCGCAGGCATTGGCAGGCTTCCGCCCGTCAGACCTCTTCGGAGAACTCGAAGGTTGGCGCCCCTTCGACGCCACTCTTGCTCAATGCCTCGGCCAGCGCCGGATTCGCCACCTAGGCCTCAGCCGCCGCCATCGACGCGCACCGATGCGTGACCATGATGGCGTTGGGGTCGCCCTTGCCCTGATAGACGCTATCCACCAACACTCCGCCGTCTTTGCGCAGGCCTGCCGCGCTGTCGTAGATCTGCTTCCACGCCGCATAGTCCCGGACGTGATGTCGTGCAAGCAGTGTCGCCCTGGTGTTGTTCTCCCTTGCCATGCTCTTGCTGCGCCGCGCTACAGACGGGCTGGCGCTCGATGCTGCCAGGCGCCACTAGCGTGTGATATACCCGTTGAGCGTCTCGTACTTGCTGGGTGGAATATTCTCGATACCGATTCCGCGCGCGACTGGCGCGACGACCTCGCGCAACCAGCGCTCGTGGGCTTCCTTCGACTCCCAAACCTCCGTCACCTGATAGCCGTCCGCTGTTGGACCGTTGGCGTTCATGAGGAAGCCAGGATACGTCTTGATCCGCTCCAGCAGCGGCGCGAAGATGGCGTTGAACTGTTCCACCGTCATGCCAGGCAGCTCGTCGCGCATCAGAATCGCCATGTCTTATCTCCCATACATCAGCTCACTTCGGCGCCTCCGCCAGGCGCCTCTCGCTTCGACACGCACAGTGTGCCTGAGCGCCGATCGCGTCTCCAGACGCAACCCACGCAACAGCCCACGCAATCGCCTGCCCGCGTGATATTCTGCGATGTGCGAGAACGGTAGGGGATGTGGCGTGGAGAGGCGCGTGACATGGTGGGTGATGTGGATCAGGCGGGCATGGCGTTCGGCGACCTGTTGCGGAGCCGACGGCGAGCGGCGGGGCTGACGCAGGAGGAGCTAGCGGAGCGGGCCGGGCTGAGCGCGCGGGGCATCGCCGACCTGGAGCGCGGTGTTCGGCGGGCGCCGCGCCGCGAGACGGTGCTGCTGCTGGCCCACGCGCTTGGCGCCGCGCCAGAGGAAGAGGCGGCCTTTTTCGCCGCCGCCCGCCGACCTACTGCGCCACCAAAACCCTCGGCGCCCGCGCTCCACAATCTGCCCGCGCACGTCACAGCGCTGCTGGGGCGCGATGAGGCTATCCGCGAAGTGGTGGCGCTGGCGCGGCGCCCTGGGACGCGGCTCGTCACGCTGACCGGACCGGGCGGCATCGGCAAGACACGCCTGGCGCTGGGCGCCGCCGCCGAACTACTCCCCGATTTCTCCGATGGCGTCTGGTTCGTGCGCCTCTCGCGCCTGACCGATCCCGCGCTGGTCATCCTGACAATCGCCGAGGCCCTGGGAGTGCGGGAGGCGGGTAGCGAGCCGGTTGGCGAGACGCTGCGCGCACGCCTGAGCGGGGGCCACACGCTGCTCACGCTGGACAACTTCGAGCAGGTCGCGGGAGCCGCGCCAGATGTGGCTGAGTTGCTGGAGGCCTGCCCGGCGCTCTGCGTCCTGACGACCAGTCGCGCGCCGCTGCGCCTGCAAGGCGAGCGGGTCTATCCGGTGGCGCCGCTGGGCGCGCCGCCCGCCGCCAAGCCCAACCAGCGCCGCGACTGGACGCCAGATGAGCTGGCGGAGTATCCGGCGGTGGCGCTCTTCGTGGAGCGGGCGCAGGCGGCCAAGCCCGACTTCGCGCTGACGGCGGCCAACACGGCGGCGGTCGCGGAGATCTGCGCGCGGCTGGATGGCTTGCCGCTGGCGATTGAGCTGGCCGCCGCGCGGGTGAAGCTGCTGCCGCCTGTCGCCTTGCTGGCGCACCTGGAGCGCGGCCTCGGCCTGCTCGCGGGCGGCGCGCGTGACCTGCCGGAACGGCAGCAGGCGATGCGCGACACGATTGCCTGGAGCGAGCGCCTGCTCTCCGCCGATGAGCAATTGCTCTTCCGCCGCCTGGCGATCTTCGCCGGAGGCTGCGCGCTGGACGCCGCTGAGGCGGTCTGCGCCGCGCCGGAGGGACTCGCGCCGTTGGGTGGCGCTCTGCTCGACCGGCTGGAGGCGCTGGTGGACCAGAATCTCGCCCAGCAGCGCGAGGAAGGCGATGAGGCGCGCTTTGGCATGCTGCGTGTCATCCGCGAGTACGCCCTGGCGCGGCTGGTGGAGAGCGGCGAGGCCGAGGCGGCGCGGCGGGCGCATGCAGGCTGGGCGCTGGCGCTGGCCGAGCGCGTCGATCCAGAGTTGATCGGCCCGGATGCGACTATCTGGCTGGAACGGCTTGAGCGCGAGCATGATAATCTGCGTGCGGCGCTGGACTGGGCGCGGACGCAGGGCGAACTTGCCATCGGGCTGCGGCTGGTGGTGGCGCTCCTCCGCTACTGGATGATGCGTGGCCATCTGGGCGAGGGCCGGACCTGGGCTGAGGGGTTGCTGGCGGATGCGGAGGCGCGTGGCCAGCCAGCGCCGCCGATGGCGTTCTTCGCGGCGGGCGTGCTGGCCCTCTATCAGCGCGACGAGGCGGCGGCGACGCGCTGGCTGGAGCGGGCGGCGGCGCGCGGGCGCGAACTGGGCGACCTGAATGTGACGGCGCGGGCGCAGAGCAGTCTGGGCATCGCGCGGATGCAGCAGGGCGACCTTGGGCGAGCGCGGGCCAGCCTGGAGGAGAGCCTCGACCTGATGCGGTCGCTGGGCGACAAGCGCGGCATCGCCATCGCGCTGGGTAATCTGGGCGTCGTCATCTACACCCAGGGCGACATGGA
>DASVWQ010000456.1:0-4690 GCA_036393135.1 Ktedonobacterales bacterium | reverse complement strand
TTCGCGCTCTTGTAGGCGTAGAGCTTCGGGACGACCAGGCGCACGGGGCCGCCATGCTCGCGCGACAGCTCCTCGCCGTCGTGCTGGAAGGCGACCAGCGTGTCATCGTCGTCGAGGTCGGCCAGCGGCATATTGGTCGTGTAGCCGCTCCAGGAGTGGGCCAGCACGTACTTCGCCTCTGGCTTCGGCCTGACTCGCGCCAGCAGGTCGCGCACCGCGATTCCCTCCCAGGCGTTATCGAAGCGGCTCCAGGCGGTCACGCAATGGAAGTCGGCGGTCAGTTGCGTGCGAGGCAGCGCCCGCAATTCCTCCCAGCCGAGGTCCAGCGGCTCCTCGACCGCGCCCCAGATGCGGAAGCGGTAGGTGGCCGGGTCGAAGGCTGGAATCGCTTCAGCGGTCAGCACGGTCCACTTCTTGATGAGGGTCTGCTCAGGAGGCAAGCGCATACGTCCATCGGGAAGTATCTCCTGCGCGGCGGGATTGTCGTCGCGCCCGAATAATCTGGAAAGATTCATCGTTTACACTCTCCTGTCTGACGGCGCCCCATCGCGCTACGCTGGCGCTGGCTCCCACTCGGATTATGTCGCGCGCCCCGCGTCTGGCGCCAGTACGCCGGGCCAGGGCGCGCGACAGTGGGTGGGCGTCCGTCATACTATAGAGTGCGCTAGCGCCAAAACGTTACAGCGCATTGGCTCCCGTCGAGGCGCCTGGGTGATGGGACGCCACAGACGGGAAACAGACGAGATGCGGATGAGGGGAGCGCGCATGAGCCATCCGGACACGGCGACCACTCTGGCGGAGGACGCGCCCGCGCTGTCGCGTGGCGAGCGGGTGGTCGCGTGGCTGCTGCCTTCGCCTGGCGATGTCGTCTTCGTCTGCGCGCTGCTGATCGGGACGCTTGGGCTACAGGGGCGTATCCTCGGCGTGGATGGCGACGCGGGCTGGAACATCGCGCTTGGCTCGATCACTCTGACGCATGGCCTGCCGCGCACGGAGCCATTCCTCAGCGGGATGCTGGGGCAGCCGACGGTACAGTGGGAGTGGTTGGCGCAGGTGGTTTACGCCGCCGCCTATCGCCTGGGCGGGCTGAACGGTGTGGTGGCGGTCGCCTCGCTGCTGATCGCGTCGGCGCTGCTGGGCCTCTACCATATTCTGCGGCGGCATGGCGCGTCGGCGCTGCCCGCCGTGGCGCTGACGCTGGCGGGAGCGGCGCTGGTGGCGATGGCGTGGACGGCGCGTGCGTCGGTCTTCTCGCTGCTTTTCACCCTCTGGTGGGCGGAGTGGCTCTGGCGCTACTGGCGCGATGGCGCGGCCTGGCGGCTGTGGCTCTTTCCGGCGCTGACGGCGCTGTGGGTCAATGTCCATGCGGGCTGGCTGGGCGGTATGGTCTTACTGGGCGTAGCGACGGTGGTGGCCTGGCTGACTCCAGCGGCGGGGCGGCGCCCCGACCCCGCGCGGATGACGCTGGCGCTGGGCGGCTCGCTGCTGGCGACACTGCTCAATCCGTGGGGACTCGGCTACTGGCGTCACCTGCTGACCTTCACGACCAATCCGCTGGTGGCGCAGTACACGCAGGAATATCAGTCGCCCAGCTTCCACCAGCCGCCGCTGCTGGTCTATCTTGCGCTGGTAGGCGCGCTGGTGGCCGTCTGGCTGCTGGCGGCGCGGGCCGGGCGGCGAATCGAGCCGCTGGCGCTGGCGATCTGCGGCGCGTGGACGGCGCTGGCCTTTGTCTACGTGCGCTTCGCGCCACTCTGGCCGCTGGTGTGCCTGCCCTATCTGGTGGACGCGCTGCCGACCGCGCCGCCTGTGGCTGCCAGGGAAGCGACGGCTGCGGCTGACGCGACTGACTGGCGGCTGCGGCTGGCGGGACGCGCGCGGGACCAGTGGCGGCGACTCGGCGGCGTTTCGGCGCGGGTGGACGCGGTGGAGCGGCTGGTTGGGCGCGGCGTCTGGCCGCTGCTGGCGCTGGCCCTGCTGGCGCTGCTGATCGCGAGCGGTGGGCGCGTCCCCGGTCGGGCGGCGCCGCTGCTCCAGGCGCGGTGGGACGCCAGCGCGCTGCCGGTCGCGGCGGTCCAGCGGCTACGCGCCGAAGGGCTGCCCGCCGGGCGCGGATTCAACACCTACGAGTGGGGCGGCTATCTGGACGTGGCGTTGCCGGGGTATCATGTCTTTATCGACAGCCGCTCGGATGTCTATGACGAGCGGTTTCTGGCGGACTACATCACGATCATCGATGTCGCGCCAGGCTGGCAGCGTCTGCTCGACCGCGACGGTGTGCGCTGGGCGCTGCTGCCGTCGGGCGGGGCGCTGCGGCAGGCGTTGGCGCTGGCGGGCTGGCAGTGTCGCGCGGAGGATGACCAGGGCGTGGCGAGCCTCTGCGTGCGGCCGCCTGGCCCGCCAGCGGGTGGCTGAGACGCGAATTGGTTGAAGGGGAGCCAACGATGCGGGCGATAGATGACGAGACTCCGGCGCAACTCGCGGTCCTGCGCAAGCTTCGCGAGTGGGGGCCGCTGCCAGAGAGCGACCTGAGCCGGATGGTCAAGGTCTACATGCTGGTCACGGACGACCTGCGCGGGATGGCTGAGGAGGGCTACGTGGACCTCACCTTCGCGGGCGACGAGTATGTCGTCTCGATGACCACGCTGGGCCGCCTTTTCCTCGAGCAGCACGAGGACGGACAGCCAGAGTGAGTCCCGCTTCCAGACGCCGCGTGGCCCCAGGGTGATAGAGTGTCGGTGGCGAGATGAATGGTGTGATGCGGCGAGACCCTCACCCCCAACCCTTCTCCCAGAGAGCGAGGGGAGCGAAGTGTTTCCCCTCTCCTCGTGGGGGAGAGGGCCAGGGGGTGAGGGCTGCCGATGATGATAGCGAATGCGCGCCAGAATGACGTGTCGGCGCTGGCATATCCGCAGCCGAAGGGTGGCCGCAAGGGCGCGGCCAGAAGTGTTGGGGATGTCAAGGCGTGGCGGCGCGGCGGCTGGCGCTGAGTTGAGAGAGGCGCGAAGAGTACTTTGAGTACGCAACGACCACACACGAATGGACAGAGGGGCCGAGCCTTTGGCGGCGCGAAAGCGCTGCGCTTCATCCCGCTGGGCGGGCTGGGCGAAATCGGCAAGAATATGATGGTGATCGAGTACGGCGAGGACATCGTGATCGTCGATGGCGGGCTGATGTTCCCCGACGATGACATGCTCGGCGTCGATCTGGTCATCCCCGACACGACGTACCTGGCGGACAAGCTGGACCGCATCCGCGGCATCTTCATCACCCACGGGCATGAGGACCACATCGGCGGGCTGCCCTATCTGCTGCCGCAACTCAACTTCCCGCCGGTCTACGCGACGAAGCTGACGCAGGGCCTCATCACCGTGAAGCTGCGCGAGCAGCGCCAGCTCGACCGCGCCCATCTGATCGAGGTGGCGCCGGGCGAGCGGCACCAGGCGGGCGCTTTCGATGTGAGTTTCATCCGCATCAACCACAGCATTCCGGACGCCTGCGCGGTGGCCCTGCGGACGCCTGCCGGGCTGATCCTGCACACTGGCGACTACAAGTTCGACTTTACGCCGGTGGATGGGCTGCCCGCCGACATCGGCGCGCTGGCGGGACTGGGCGACGAGGGCGTGCTGGTCCTCTGCGGCGATTCGACGCGGATCGAGAGTCCGGGCTACACACCGTCTGAGCGCGTCATCTCGGCGACCTTCGAGGAGATTTTCCACCGGGCGGCCGGGCGGGTGATCGTGGCGACCTTCGCCTCGCTCATCTCGCGGGTGCAGCAGGTAATCGATGTCGCGGTGGCCGAGGGGCGACACGTCGCGCTGGTGGGGCGCTCGATGGTCAACAACGCGCAGATGGCGATTGAGCTGGGCTATCTGAATGTGCCAGCGGGGACGCTGGTGCGGGCGGAGGACATCAACCGCATTCCGGCGAAGAAGCTGGTCATCATCTGCACGGGCAGCCAGGGCGAGCCAACCTCTGCGCTGACCAAGATCGCGAACGGCGATCATCGGCTGGTGCAGGTGCAACGCGGCGATACAGTCATCCTCAGCTCCACGCCGATTGTCGGCAACGAGCGCGCGGTCTATCGCAATATCGACAACCTGATGCGACAGGGGGCGCTGCTCTACTATCAGGGCAAGGCGCAGGTGCATGTGTCGGGGCATGGCAGCCGCGAGGAGCTGAAGCTGATGCTGGCGGTGACCCGCCCGCGCTGCTTCATCCCGGTGCATGGCGAGTACCGCATGCTCTCGCAGCACGCCGACCTGGCGGTGAGCATGGGCGTGGCGCCGGAGCGGACGGTGGTGGCGCAGGATGGCGACATCATCGAGGTGACGCCGGCGGGCGAGATGCGGATTGTGGACCACACTTCGTGCGGCAATGTCTATGTGGATGGGACGGGCGTGGGCGATGTGGGGCAGGTGGTGCTGCGCGACCGCCGCGCGCTGGCCAGCGATGGTGTGCTGGTGGTGACGCTGACGGTGGACGCCGAGACCGGGGAGCCGCTGGCCCGCCCGGACATCATTTCGCGCGGCTTCGTCTATGAGCGCGAGTCGGAGGCGCTGCTGGAGGCGGCCCGCGCGCGGGTCAGCCAGGCCTTCGAGAAGCACACGCGGGCCAGAGGCGCACACACCGACTGGAACTACGTCAAGAACAAGATTCGCGATACGCTGGGCGAGTTCATCTACGAGCA
>DASVWQ010000455.1:0-3170 GCA_036393135.1 Ktedonobacterales bacterium | reverse complement strand
GGCGCAGAGCTTCGACGCGCAGTACCGCGCCGCCGCGCAATCCGCCGCCAGCAAGCTCACCGCCGCGCTGCCCGAGCGCCTGCGGGATGAGGTGGCGGCGCTGCGCGAGCGCATCCAGGTCGGGCCAGACGGCGCGACGCTCCAGCCAGAGATCGCGGCGACGCTGCGCGCCCTGCGTGGGGCGGTGATCGCCCGCCAGCGCGTGCGCTTCCGCTATTTCACGCGCTATCCGCATGGCGCCCGCCCTGCCAGCGCGCCCGGCGAGACGGCGCCGTGGCGTGTGGCCGACCCCTACGCCCTCACCCGCTTGCGCGGCGCATGGTACCTGAACGCCTGGTGTCATCTGCGCAAGGACATCCGCAACTTTCGTCTGGAGCGTATCGAGGGGCTGACCCTGCTCGACGAGCGCTTTCCTCCGCCCAGCGAGGCGCCAAAGCGCCCGACCGCTCCGCCGCGCGCGGAGGGCGCGACCGTCGAGGCGCGCATCCTCTTCGACGCCGAGGCGGCGCGCTGGGCGCGTGAGTCACCCTCATTCTTCACCGTCGCGCAGGAGGAGACCGCCGATGGTGGGCTGCTCGTCACGCTGCGCCTGCGCCACGCCGAGGACATCACGCAGTGGTTACTGGGCTGGGGCGCCCACGCGCGCGTGCTGGAGCCGCTCGCCCTGCGCCAGCGCCTCGCGGAGGAGGCCGCCGCGCTGCTGCGCCTCTACCAGGCTGAGTGAGGCGATCCCACGCAGCCCATGCCACGCGCCCGCCGACGAGTTTTGGCGAATCTTGTCGCGCGCCAAAACTTGTTGCCATACTGTTGTCACAGCGCCGCGCCATACTGAGGATGCCCGCAGCGCCCGGCCAATCGTGGCCAGCGGCGCGTTCACCAGCGGTCGGCAGGAGGCTTTTCACATGGCGCAGACGCTGCTCAAGGAACTGAACATCATCATCCTCCGCACGCCCGATCTCGAAGCGGCGCGGGCATTCTACCGCGATGTCATGGGCATGTCCGTCAAGACCGAGGCGCCGAACTTCCTGCAAGTTCACCCGCGGGAGGGGCAGGGGCCGGAGTTTGGTATCGGCGTGGGTGAGCCAAGCGTTGGCGGCCCGGAGCTATGGTGGCGGACGGAAGACGCCGACGCGCTGCACGCCTGGCTGGTCGCGCGGGGCGTGCGCATCCTCGCCGAGCCGAGCGACAAGCCGTTCGGGCGGGCCATCGAGTTCGCCGACCCGGCGGGCAACCGGCTCTACGCCTACCAGCCGCGCTAGCCCCGGACAGGTGGGGAGGCGCGCGCTCGTCACAGGGCGCGCGCCTCCCGCTCGTCACTTCTTCTTGCCCTTGTTATCCTTGCCGAGCTTCTTGGCCTCCATTTCATAGGCGGCCAGCGCGGTGTCCCGCTGATCGCTGAGCGGCTTGATGGCTGTGTTATAGGCGGCTACCTGGGCCTGGATGGTGGGGTCGAGCGCGACAAACGCCTCACTGTAGGCATGGAGCGCCCGCTGGCTCCAGTCGGCGATGGCCTTGCGGAAATCGGGCATGCCTTGCTCCGTATCGGCCAGTCGCGCTGTCAGCCGCTGCTGGTAGCGCGGTCGGCGTTGTGTTTCGATGGGCAGGTCTCCGGCGGCGCCAAGCTGCGCGAGCGAGGTGAATGGATGAAGCTGGACAACGGCCTGCGCAGGCAGGTGCGACTGCGCTTCGTCCAACCGCTGTGTGACCTGACTGACCATCCGCGCCTCGTCGCCCGCCAGTCGGACGAAGGGATGGCTGAGCCAACCACCCTTGACGATGCGCGCCGCCCGCGCGACCACCTGGCGGTCGCTGGCCAGCTCCGTCGCGATGTCGCCACGCAGTCCCTGGATCGCCCGCAGACTCCGGGCGGGCATGTTCGTTTCCAGTCGGGGGACGTCGCCAATGGCGTTGAGGTAGCCGTCGCGCGCCGAGGTCAGCGCCGCCTGTGTCACCGGGATGCCTTCGTCCGCACATTGGTTGAGGGCGGTCGTGAGTTGGCCCTCCAGCGCATTGTACTGGTCGCGCGCGGCATTCATTTGACGCGCGTTGAGATGGCCACCGAACATCGCGCCAACGACCGAGCCAATGATACCGCCCGCTATGGCGCCTGGAGGTCCGAACGTGAGTAAGCCAATCGCGGCGCCTGTCTGCCCGCCCGCGTAGCGCGAGAGGACATCAGTCATCCAGTTCTTGCCGACGGTCCCCAGGTCGGCGTCGCCACGCCGATAAATCTGAATCTCCTTATAGCCGAGAACGATGCCAGAGACGACTGGAAAGCCGCCGAAGAGCGAGTGGCCCGCGTGCTCGGTGATCACCTGATGCATCTGTCCGGCGACGAGGTCGCCATGCTGCTGCAGAAACGCTTCGGCGCCCGCTTGCCCCAACGTCAGCCCGTTCTCCATCAGCGCCTGGCTCGCGGCATGCAGCGCTTCCAGCGCCTGCGCCGCCGCCCCCGCTGCTCCTCCCATCGCCGCGTCGGCCACTGGCCCGTGCAGCATGTTCTGTGCGAACTCAATGCCGATATTCACCGCGTCGGTATGGTTGGCGATCACCTCGAAGAGCGCAGGGCCAGCCACTTCATGGTTGATGGCGAAGTGGTTTGCCAGTTCAAGCAACTGCGCCGGGTCCAGCATCATGTCGGCAAGGTGTTTGCCCACCTCACCGTACAGGTAACCCAGCATACCGTCCCGCACCTGGTTCGCGCCCTCGATGATGACCTGCACGCCTGACTGGCTCGCGATTTCGCGAAGCACCTGTCCTGCCGCCGCTTCCAGGCCAGCAGTGGGCGCCATCAGGGTGTAGTCGAGCAAGGCGAGGTGTCCGACGCTGGCCGAGAGTTCGGGCGCGCGCAGGAGCGCCTGCTCCAGCCCGGTCAGCACGAGTGAGTTCTGGCGGATACTCGCCATGAGCTGAAAGATGGGGCGCATCGGCTGGTCGGCGGTGCGGGCGCTGGCGTCGAAGTCCGGCACCCACTCGCGGGCCGCGCTCTCCATTCGCGCGGCGGTGATGTCGTCAGTCGCCAGGGTCGCCAGCGCCTGCGTCAGCGCCTCCTGTTGCTGCTCAGGCAGTGGAATCGTGAGGGCCTGGTCGAGATCACGCAGGCGGGCGAGCGTGCGCCGTGCGCCGCGCCCACGCAGGCCCAGCCAGACGAGAGCGGCGATCACCACCGC
>DASVWQ010000454.1:0-6162 GCA_036393135.1 Ktedonobacterales bacterium | reverse complement strand
ACACCGGCACAGTGGATAAGCGGCTGAAAGAGTTGCTGGCCGTGCGGGTGTCGCAAATCAACGACTGCCACTATTGAAAGTCGTCCCATACTGCTTTGGCAAAGCAGCTCGGAGCTTCCCAGGAACTGCTCGACGCGATGTACCACATCGACGAGCACCGTGAAATGTTCACCCCCGCCGAGCAGGCGGCGCTTTCCCTGGCCGAACGCATGACGACGGACGCCCGCAACGTGGACGAAGAGGTGTGGGCGAGTCTGCGCGAGGTGTTCGACGAGGGGCAAATCATCGAACTGGCCGCTGTCATCGGCCTGTTCAACTACTTCAACCGGTTCAACGACGCGCTGCGGGTGGAGGTGACGCCGCCGGGGCAGTCTGCCGCCACGGGCGCGCCTGAGCAGCCAGAGGGCTAGCGATCCCATGCCAACCAGGAAACACGACCCATCCACGAACGACCCCGCGACGCCAACGGCGGAGCAGCGCCTGCGCGGGCTGCTTGCCGATCTGGAAACGCTCCAGCAGTACCTTGACGAGCGCGGCGCCCACACCTATGAGCTGGCGCAGCGCTTCATGGCGAATGCGAAGCGTGACCCCACCTCGCGCGCCTACGACGAGCGCCAGGCGACCATGCTGGAATACCAGCACTACATCTGGCGCGAGATTGCGGGGCGAGTGGGGCAGATCCGCGCCCGCCACGAGGAGCCAGCGCAATCGGAGGGGTAGCGTCCAAGCGCGGCGGCTAGCGGGTCGTGTCGATCACACAGAAGCGGTTGCCTTCAGGGTCGGCCAGGATCACATAATCGGCGTCTGCGGGCCGTTTGCTCCAATCAATCTCGACAGCGCCGAGCGCGATCAGGCGCTGGACCTCGCCCGCCTGGTCGTCGGTGTAGAGATCGAGGTGAATGCGCGGCGGCAGATGGACTTCAGAGCGCGCCTGGTCCAGCGAGATATTCGGCCCCACACCGTTCCGAGGCCGCAGGACGACAAAATCGTCGCTGTGCCGCTCGCCGGGAACATAGTCGAGGGCAGCCGACCAGAACGCCATCTGGCGCGGCAGGTCATCTACGCGAATAACGATGGAGCCAGCTCGCGCCTTCGTCATAGTCCGGGCCGTCTTTCGACCGCGCCAACAGCCTCTAGCGCCTGCCGCCGATTGGCTCGCCGTACTCGTTGAATTCGAGATAGGCCACGTCCCGCACGTAGGGGTGCTGGCGCAGGCGTTCGCATACCTCCGCCTCCTTGCCCGACTCCACGCGCGCGAGGAAGCCATGCTTACGCGGGATGAGGCGCATCGGGCGGGCGGCGCTGGCCGCGAGTAGCCGCTGCGCCTGCCCCACCGTCACCCCCTGGCGGAAGAAGACCGCGATGCGGCCCGGCCCCAACAGCGGAGCCTGCTGGCGCACGCTATCGCCCTCGAAGCGGCTGATGAGATGCTGCGCCACCTGCGCCGCCTGCCCCATACCATCCTGAATGCGCTTGATCGCCGGGGCGGCGGCCTGCTGCGCGCGGTCGGTCAGATCCATCGCGGAGGCGGCGATCCGCCCGAAGGCGTCGCCGAGGCGCGTGGCGGGCGTCGCCACGTAGGCGGGGATCGGATGCATGCCGCTGGCCCGCGCCTCTCGTTGATAGGAGAGCGCGCGGCTGAGGTTGGGGCGCAGGTCACTCCACCACTGCTTGACGACATCGCCCATCGGCTTCGGCTCGGCCCCGACGTCATCGCCCTGCTCAAACCGCTGGCGACGCAACTCCTGGAAGCGCTCCATGCGCGGGTCAGGCTGCGCGCCCGCCTGGCTGGCGGAGGGCGCCGGAGGCGCGACGCGGCCATCGGGCGCGGCGAGGCGCTGCTCGCTCAGCGTGACCGGACGCGTCGCGCCACGCATCGGGAAGGGCGGCCGGGGGCGCGGCGGCAGCCCCACACGCCAGTCGTGATGCGAGTAATCGGACTCCGGATCGGCGGTCGCGGCGCCTTCGCGCGGTGGCCATGACGCCGACTCGCCAGTATCCCGCAAGAAGTCGTCGGTCGCTGCGGCATACTCACCCGTATCGCCTGCGAATCCGGGCTTCACCGATTGCATCTGCGCGATCTGCTCCGGCGTCCAGACGACCGTGGGCTGATCGGCGAGCGCCCACTCGTCTTCGCCATCGTCTTCCACTTCGTCGAGGATCTCATCCTCATACTCAGGCTCAGGGCTGACCACACGCGGCGCCGGTGGCGGGGTGGGATTCCCGCTGGACGGCGCGAGCGGGCCAGAGTTTCCTGTCCGCGAGCGGTTGAACGCGCCCGCTAGCGTGTTGAAGCGGCGCGGCGGCGGCGGCGTATCCTGCTCATGCGTCTCGTCGGCGGCGTCAGCCACGTCAGCTACGTCAGCGAGCGGCGAGGGGCGCAAGATGGTCGCGTCGGGATCGTCGTGCGCGCGTGGCGCCGAGACCGCGCCGACCTCGCGGGTCGCGCCCTCATCGTCAGGGTCGTCGTCGCGCAGGAAGGCGTCAGCGCGAGCCAGCGGCAGCGATGGTGTGGAGTTTGTTGGCTCCGGCTCCACAGCGTGAAGCTCTGTCGTCACGCGCGCAGCCTGCGTCCTGGCGCGGGCGCTCTTCTTTTCCTTTGGCTCGCGCACGGTCCTGGTCTGTGCTGTCGCGTCTGAAGGCCCGCTCGTCGCTGCCTGGTCCATGCGATTGGAGCCATCGGCTGGTGTGGTCATCACTTCTCTCCCGACGTGGTCGCCGCGCTCCTGGGGAAAACGGGCGCAACGGTGGTGGCGCAGGGGCGCGCTACCGCTTAACCGTAGCATATCCTGTGAAACCGCCGTCAGCAGCCGTGCGGACACGGCGTCCGCGCCCAACAGTCCAGCGGTCAGCGCCACTCTCAGCCTTCGCGCGGGTTGGGAGAAATGTCCTAGCCAGGCATACAGTACCGATGGGGCGCCCGCCCACGTTATGAGTCCGCCTGCCCGCTTTCCGCATCCGAGTGGCGCGGGTCACGCAGATAGTCCGCGAGCCAGCGCCTGGCGCGCTCCGGCGTGTCCGGACGAAGCGCATAGAAGGTCATTGGTTTGCGCACGTAAAGAAAGACCAGTCCCGCCGCACGCAGGCGTACCATGTGGTGCTTGATGGTCGCCTTCCTCAGGGCCAGGCGGTCCGCAAGCTCGGTCAGGTACATCTCACGGTCCAGCAGCAGGCGCAGGATGCGCAGGCGGGTTACATCGGCCAGCGCGGTGAAGAACCGCACCATCTCCTCATCCGGCGCGTGTGGGTCGGCGGCTGGGCGCTCGTCCGCCTGCGACTCCTGCCTGACGGGCGTGCAGAAGGTCAGCGCGCCCCGCCAGAAACGCATGAACACGGCTGGTGGGCAAAAGACGCTCGGCGCAAAGATGTAACGACGCACGCCCAGAGGTTGTTGCCAGCGCACCCCATGCATCTCGCGCTCGATGAAATCTTCCAGCGAGGACGCCGCGCGCCGCTGCTCCATCTCCGCAGCCTCACGCTGAAGCAGCGGCATGATGCGCGCCTCTTCAGCGGCGAAGACCGTCTCGTACCAGGCGCGCAGCGCGTCAATCACCTCCGCGCGTACCACCTCCACTTCCATTAGCACGCGCTTGGCCGCAGGTTGCGCCTCGCCGGGCATCTCTTCCAGCAGACGCAGTGTGGCCGGGCCAGGCGCATTGGTCATAGTGGCAGGCTCTGCGAGGGCCTGACGCAGGAGTGTGGTCCAGTCAGAGCTGAAGCCATCCTGATCCAGCAGTTCCTCGGCGAACTCGAAGGCTGGGATAGTGGCGAGCCAGTCGATGAAGACCGGGACCGTCTTTGGCCCTGGACATCGCTCGATCAGGGAGATGAAACCCGCCTGGAGCGAGGAGGGGCGGCCATCACCGACATACCGGCCAAGCGTCTCGATTGCGCGGGGATCACGGGCGGCGCACTTCGCAACCGCCGCGCGCACCCAGTCATCGCTGATGTCAAATTCGTGTGGCTCGGTCGTGAGGGCATGGAGCGCCACATGGATGCTCAGGAGAAAATCGTAGGTCGCGCAGGCAACGATTTCGATACGAGGCGCCCGAACTCGCCGCAGGTCAACTGCGCGCGGTGGATTCCCGCGCGACGAAGACCGAGTGTCCAAACAGTCGCTCCTTTACAGGGTTCGTGCGCAACCCACGGTGATATCTATCGCGACAACAAGCGGCGATATTGTGTGTAGTATCTATTGTATCATGCGCCAGCGCGCTTTGAGCCAATCGCATCGCACCGGCGTCATACGCAACTCGCCGCGCGTGATAGACTGGCCCATGTGGGCGCTCATTCGCGCCACACGCTCTCATTACACAACGTCGCATTACTCGTGTCGTTTCGATACGTCTGGAGAGGCATACAGATCATGGGACTGCTCTCTGGCCCGCTCGCTGGAGTCTTTATCGCGGCGTTCCTGGCCTCGACGGTCGAGTTCGTCGAAGCGTTCACAATTGTCCTGGTCGTCGGGGTCACGGTGAACTGGAAGAGCGCCTTCGTCGGCATGGCCGCCGCCACCCTCGCCCTTATCGCGCTGGTCGGCGTCTTTGGGACGGCGCTCGTCATTTTCATCCCGCTGGCGGCGCTGCGCTTCCTGGTCGGCTTCCTGCTGATCCTCTTCGGCCTGAAGTGGATAAAGAAGGCAATTTTGCGTTTCGCGGGCGTCAAGGCGATGCACGACGAGGAGGCGATCTACGAGGAGGAGATGGCCGCCATGCGGGCGCGTGGCGAGCAGCCCTCCGAAAAAGTGGACGCTTTCGGCGTGGCCACCGCCTTCAAGAGTGTGCTGCTGGAGGGACTGGAGGTCGCGTTCATCGTCATCACCTTCGGCTCGGCCTCGGCAAGTGGCGTGACCACCCGCGCGCAGGGCATCACCTACGCTGCCATCGGCGCGGCCGCCGCGCTGGCGCTGGTCGCGCTCTCCGGCGCGTTGATCCGAGCGCCGCTCCAGCGGGTCCCGGAAAACACCCTCAAGTTCGTCGTCGGCGTCATGCTGACCTCATTCGGCACGTTCTGGGGCGGCGAAGGCGTCGGCATCCGCTGGCCTGGCGAGGACCTCTTCCTGCTGGCGCTAGTGGCCTTCTACCTGCTGCTCGCCCTCGCGCTCATCACCTGGCTACGCCCCTACGGTCGGCCACAGACAACGGACGCCGCTAGCGCGCCCGCCATCACGGAGGCGCACTGATATGGCCCGCGTCCTGAACGCCCTCAAGGCAACGTACAACTTCTTCTCCGGCGATGCCATCCTGCTCTCCGCCGCGATCATCGCCTTCGCAGTTGGCCTGCTCCTCGCGCAAACGCTCCATGCGCCTAATGCGCTGGTCGGCGTCATCTTCGTCGCCATCATCGTCGCGGGGCTAGCAGTCACGCTCGGTCGCGAGATCGCTGGACGCCAGCGCTAGCCAGAGAAAGGAGCCGCCAGGAGTGCGCGAGGCTGATGCGCTGCGCCGCGAGATGGCCAATGCGCCTGCGCCACACGAGCCAGAGGCCGCCTATCGCGAGCGCCTGGCCTGGTTCGGCGCGCTGCGCGACCGCTACAACCGCCAGCGCTACCTGTGGGCAAACCTCAGCGTCGTGACGTTCCTCGGCGGGCTGGTGGCGCTGCTGGTCGCGGCCTTCGCGGGCAATCTGATGTGGGCGCTGGGTGGCGTTTTGGCGCTGCTGCTCTTCGTGGTCGCCTTCATCCGCCAGACGTTGCTCGACGAGACCCATCGCCGCTACGTCGCGCTCTGTGACCTCAGCGAGGAGGGCCTGGCCCGTCTGCGCCGCGACTGGTCACACATGACGCTGCGCGCGGCGCCTGACCAGCCCGCTGCGCCCGCTGACGCCGCCACCGCCGACGCCGCTACCGCCGCTGATCTCGACCTGCTCGGCCACGCCTCGCTGCAGCACCTCCTGCATACCGTCACTACCCCGGCTGGCCAGCGCGAGCTGACCCGATGGCTGCTCACACCCGCCACGCCTGCCACCATCCGCGCCCGCCAGGTCGCCGTGCGCGAGCTTTCCACCCGCCCGGACCTGCGCGACGAGTTGAGTGTCTTTGGCAAGCTCTCAAATATGTCGCCAGCGCAGTACCAGCGCTTTATCACCTGGTGCGGCGCGCCGCCACAGGCCCTCACTCCCGCCTGGCTCAATGCCTGGAGCCTGATCGCGCCCGTCGCGCTA
>DASVWQ010000453.1:0-11743 GCA_036393135.1 Ktedonobacterales bacterium | reverse complement strand
AGCGGCAGAAAGTGCATCAGATCGATGAACGCGCCCCAGCCAACGCTGATCGGCTGGATGAAATTGCCGTTGATGTAGCCATCGCCCGCCATCAGCAGGAGGATGGCCGCGACCTCCAGCCGCGAGACCGCCGCGCGGGTGATCGTAGTCTTCGAAGCCACCGAAGTCGCCGGAGATGTCGTTTGTGTGAACATGAGAACCGCTCCTTGTCGTCCCACTCGCCCGACGCGCCGGGGAGACCACGCCTCCCGCCTTCAGTCGCGCCGTTCCATCGGACACTCAGAGCATGCCAGACCCGCCGGAATCCCGGTAGCGATGAATGTCATGACTTCGACATGACATCTGTCACGCGCGGCATGGCCGCTACGCCAGACAGCGCGCGGCGGCCTGGCGCCCCACCAGCGGGGGAGCCGGACCGCCGCGTCTCGTGTCGCGCTCGCGGGCCTCAGGCGTTCGCGGGCGCCTTGGGGCGCTGGTAGACGTGGATGGCGCGGCCGTCGGCGCTCAGCAGCGCCTCGCGCAACGCCTCGCTATAGGTCGGGTGCGGGTGGATGGTCGTCAGCAACTCGTCATCGGTCAACTACGACCGCATCGCCAGCGAGTACTCGGTGATGAGGTTGGTGGCGTCCGGGCCAAAGATCGAAGCGCCCAGAATCTCGCCATAGTCGCCGAGGATGACCTTGGTGAAGCCCTCCGTCTCGCTGGTGGCCAGCGCCTTGCCATTCGCCACCCACGGGAACTTGCCGACGCGGATGGAGACGCCGCGCTCGCGGGCCTGCTTCTCCGTCAGGCCGACGCCCGCAATCTCCGGGAAGGTGTAGATGACGCGCGGCACGACATCGTAATCCATCTGCGCCGCATGGCCCATCGCGTTCTCCGCCGCAACCTCGCCCTCGGCCTCCGCGACATGCGCCAGCCAGGTACGCCCGACCAGATCGCCAATCGCGTAGACGCCCGGCAGGTTCGTCTCCATGCGCTCGTTGGCGACCACTCGACCGCGATCCATCGCCAGGCCCGCCTTCACCAGCGCGTCCAGGCCCCAGGGATTGGCCTTGCGCCCGACGGCCACCAGCACATACTCGCCATCGAAGGTCTGCTGCCCGCTCTCGGTCGTCGCCGTCACGCGCTTCTTGCCGCCCGCGTCGGAGATGGATTCGACCTTCGCGCCGGTCGCCACGGTGATGCCGCGCTTGGTAAGCGAGCGGGTCAGCGCCTGCGCCGCCTCCTCATCCTCGTTGGCGATCAGCGACGGCAGCATCTCGACAATCGTTACCTGCGAGCCGAGCGCGTGGAACATGCACGCCAGCTCGACCGCGATCACGCCGCCACCGATGCAGACGAGACTCGCTGGAACCTGCCGCATCTCCAGCGCCTCGGTGCTGAAGATGACATTCTTGCCGTCGATGCCGGGGAACGGCGGGCGAATCGTCTCCGAGCCATTCGCCAGGATCAGCTTGCGGGTCGTCAACTCCTGGGTCGAGCCGTCGTTCAGCTTCACGCGAACCTGAGTGGGCGAGAGCGCCTCAGCCGCGCCCTCGAAGATGCTGACCTTGTTGGCCTTGAGAAGCTGGCCGACGCCACCGGTGAGCTGCTTGACCACCTTGTCCTTGTAGGTCACCGCCGCGCCCATATCGAACGCCGGCTGGCTTGTCAGCTTGATGCCCAGCTTGTCCAGGTCCTTCATATCCGCGTAGACCTGCGCGACATGCAGCAGGGCTTTCGAGGGGATGCAGCCGACGTTGAGGCAGGTGCCGCCGATGTACTGCTTCTCGACGACGCCAACCCGCGCGCCAAGCTGGGCCGCGCGAATCGCCGCCACATAGCCGCCGATCCCGGCGCCGATGACGAGGATGTCGAATTGCCGTTCTTCGTTCGCCACTGATTACTCCCGCGCCGTCATCGCGGCGCCTCTCATAATGCGCGTCTATCGCGCCCAACCGCGCGCTCCACTGCGCGCGAGGAAACAGCTTGCCTATCGCCACCAGTATACGATGTACGCGGCGATGCGATATGCTGCGCGTGTATCCCGTGGCGCTTGACGGCGGCGGCCGGCGGCGCTATCATCTGCGCAGGCTCGACTGCGCCCGCTTGCCGATGTTCGCAGGCCGTGCCTGGCCCCGCGAAATGGAGTTTCGCACACTCTGAGAGGCGCACCATGTCTACGCCCGCAACGTCAAGGCCCGCTCTTCCGCGTCTGGCGAGTGGCGCGCTGCTCCTGGCCCTGCTCGTGGCGCTGGTCCTGGCGCTGGGGTCACTCCTGGCGCAAGTCGCCGCGCCCACCGCCCACGCCGCCGCGCCGCACATCGACATCTTCTCGTTCGACCGTGGCGTCGATCCGGCGGGCGCCCGCGCGGTCAGCGACGCCATCACCACCGCCGAGCATGACGGCGCGACGCTGCTGGTCATCACCGTGAACACGCCCGGCGGAGACCTCGACTCGCTCAACGCCATCGCAGGCGCCGAACTGGCCGCGACCGTCCCCATCGCTACCTTCGTCAGCCCGCAGGCGGCGCAGGCGGCCTCCGCTGGCTCCTTCGTCACGCTGGCCGCGCCCATTGCGGCGATGGCCCCCAACACGCGCATCGGCGCCGCCAGTCCGGTAGACGCCGCTGGCAATGACCTGCCCTCGACCCTCAAGGCCAAGGTCGAGCAGGACATCGAGGCGCTCATGCGCAGCATCCAGACCGACTACCACCGTAGTGTCGCGCCGGCCATCGCGATGATCACCAACGCGACCGCCTACAACGACCAGGAGGCGCTGGCGCAGGGCATCATCACGATGCGGGCGCCCTCGCTCGACGCGCTGCTCACGCAACTCGACGGCTACACCGGCGTCTACGCGAACGGGACGTCCTTCACCGTGCAGACCGCCGGGCTGCCGATCCAGACGCTCCAGCCCTCCATCGCCAATTACGTCGAGACGGTGATCTTCGACCCGAACGCGCTCTTCATCCTCTTTATCGTCGCGGCCATCTGCATCTATCTGGAGTTGGCGCATCCCGGAGCGATTGTGCCAGGCGTCATCGGCGCCATCGCGCTGGTCATCTTCCTCATCGGCTCGATCGGCATCAGCCCCAACTGGGGTGGCCTCGCGCTGATGCTGCTGGCGATCCTGCTGCTGGCGGTGGACACGCGCACACCGACACACGGCGTGCTGACGATTGGCGGGCTTATCAGCCTGATCGTCGGCGCGCTGATCTACTTCGACACCGGCTCCAACCCCGGCGCGCCTGGCGTCAATCTCGGCGTCATCATCGGCGTGGCGCTGGGCGTCGGACTGGTGGCCCTGCTCGTGCTGAGGTTCAGCGTGGCGGCGCAGATGCGAAAGGTCACGACTGGCACGGAATCCTACATCGGGCAGATCGTGACGGTGATCGAGCCGCTCGCGCCCGAGGGACGGGTCAGCCTGAGCGGCGAGAACTGGGCCGCGCGGCTGGCCGCGCTGGCCAGTGTCGCCGGGCCGCTGCCCATCGGCGCGCATGCGCGGATCGTGCGGGTGGAGGGCCTGACGCTGCTGGTCGAACCCGTCCCCGCGCCGACCGCGCCACGCCGCTGACGGGCGCTCGCTCGTCAACATGTGTGATAACGCCGCCTGACGCTTTGGGTCAGGGGCGCTCGAAGAAAGTGAAATGGGTACACCAATGCCTCTCTCTCTCGCGGGCCCGGTCGCGATCACCATCGCGATCGTGGTGGCGCTCCTCCTGATCTTCGTCTGGGCGGGCCTGCGCGTGGTCAACCAGTACGAACGCGGGGTCATCTTCGTGCTGGGGCGGCTGATTGGCGCGAAGGGGCCGGGCCTCTTCTGGGTGCCACCCTTCATCAGTTCGATGCGCAAGATCGACCTGCGCATTGTGACTGTCGAGTTGCCCCCACAGGAAGGCGTGACCCGCGACAACGTGACAGTGCGGGTCAGCGCGGTCGTCTACTTCTACGTCGTCAGCCCAAATGACGCCGTGAACAACGTCATGGACTACTACCGCGCCACCGTCCAGATCGCTCAGACGACAATGCGCAACGTGCTGGGCCAGTCAGAGCTTGACCAGCTCCTGACCGACCGCGCGCGGGTCAATCAGGCCGTGCAGACGATCATCGACGAGCACACCGAGCGCTGGGGCGTAAAGGTCACGGCGGTCGAGATCAAGGACGTGGAGCTGCCACAGACGATGCAGCGGGCGATGGCCAAGCAGGCCGAGGCCGAGCGCGAGAAGCGCGCCAAGGTGCTGATGGCCCAGGGCGAGTTTCTGGCCTCACAGACGCTGGCCGACGCGGCCAAAGTCATCGCGACCGAGCCAGCCGCGCTCCAGCTTCGCTACCTCCAGACGCTGACCGAGATCGCCGTCGAGAAGAACTCCACGATCATCTTCCCGCTGCCGATCGACCTGGTCGCGCCACTGGCCGACATCCTGCGCCGCTCGGCGGAAACGCCTGCCGCGCCCGCGCCGACCCAGCCGAGCCTGCGCTCGCCGCTGGACCAGTAGCGCAGCGCCACACCAACCGCATACGCATCGCCCCTCTCGCCAGCGCGGCGGGAGGGGCGATGCGTATGGATGGAGTTGAAATGGTGGCGGCCAGGCGCGTCCACGCGGGATGTGGTCACGCACTGACCTCCGCTTTCGATGGTAGGCGCCGCGCATCACGGGAAGGTTACGGCGAGCGTTACGGCAGGCGCGCTGTGAGGTGGGCCACAGACGCGTGGGAATAGTGCGCGCTAACCCAGAGTCGTGGATGACTTCGGACTTGACCGCACATGACTGCGGCGAATATGCTGCCCACAACTTGGCGGTTGCTTTCATGTGGCTTTCCGTATCGTGATCATCGCCGTTAGAAGCCGATGCGCTTATCCTGACTACGTCTGGAGGATGGGACATGAGCGTGAGCGAGAGCGTCACAGAACAACTCTCCCAGAATCAGCCGATGCACGCGCTGCGCGCACATGAACGTGGAGGGCCAGAGCAACTCGTGTACGAGGTAGCTCCACGCCCTCCTATTGGGCTTGGCGATGCGCTCGTGCGCGTCCATGCCGCCAGCTTCACTCCAACGGAGATGGCGTGGCCGCCAACCTGGGAGGATCGCGCTGGGCGGGATCGTCGCCCGATCATTCCCGCGCACGAGGTCGCCGGAACCGTCGTCGAACTTGGCTTTGGAACAACAGGGGTGGAGATTGGCGCAGCGGTGTATGCGTTGACCGACTGGTATCGAGACGGCGCGGCGGCTGAGTATATAGCCGTCGAGGTGCGGGACCTCGCGCCAATGCCGACAACGCTCTCCTTTGTCGAGGCGGCCACTGTGCCCCTCGCGGGGCTCACCGCCTGGCAGGCGCTCTTCGATCATGGCGCGCTCTCCGCCGGGCAGAGTGTCCTGATCCACGGCGCCGGCGGCGGAGTCGGCGTCTTCGCGGTTCAGCTCGCCCACGCCGCTGGGGCGCGTGTCGTGGCGACTGGCCGGGCATGGTCGCGCCAACTCGTGACCGAACTGGGCGCCGACGAATTCATTGATCTGGAAGAGCGCCCGTTCGAGTCGGTCGTGAACGCGGTAGATCTGGCACTGGATCTCGTCGGCGGGGATATCCTGAAACGCACCTGGGCGGTTATCAAGCCGGACGGCGCGCTTGTCTCGGTCGTCACCGATCCAGCGACCACGCAGCCAGAGACGCATCACGGGCGGAGCGTCTACTTCGTGGTGACGCCAGACCGCGCTGAGCTGGTCGCGCTAGCGCAGAAGATCGATGGAGGCGCGCTGCGTCCGATTGTGGGCGGCGTAACGCCGTTGGCTGCGGGCCGGGCGGCATTTGAGACAAAGCGTGGCGGCGGTGTCCCTGGCAAGATGGCGCTCAGAGTGGCAGAATAAATCGTGATGTGATGTTTGACGCAGCATACGGACAGGAAGTAGACTACCTTTCTGGAAAGTGATAGTGACTGCGTGAAGGGAGAGCGTTGGCCATGTCGTTACACCTGGATCCGGAGGAAGAAGATTTCGTCACCACCATGGCGCTGCATCCGCGCGCTCTTTCCGAGGAGCAACTGCGCAGGTTCGAAGGGTATATGGCGGAGATTTTCCGCGCCTTCGGGATGGACATGAACGACCCTGGGACGGCCCGCACCCCGCGCCGCTATATCGAAGCGCTTCTCGAAGCGACCGATGGCTATGAGGGCGATCCGAAACTCCTTACCGTCTTCGAGACGGAGTGCCGGGGCGGCCCGGACTGCCGGTCGAGCCAGGTGATCGAGGGGCCGATTCATTTTTTCTCGCTCTGCGAACACCATGTGTTGCCCTTTCACGGGTTTGCCTATGTTGGCTACATCGCGCACGAGCATATCATCGGCATTTCCAAGCTGACCCGTCTCGTCCGCCTGTTCGCCAAGCGGTTCACCCTTCAGGAGCGTGTTGGGCGCGAGATCGCGGATACCCTGGAAGCGATGCTCCAGCCGCATGGGGTGGCCGTCTACCTGGACGCGCAACACCTCTGCACACAGATGCGCGGCGTGCGCGAGGATGCGCCATTCACCAAGACGACGTTCTGGCGCGGCCTCTATGATGAGGACCCCGCGCTCCGGGCTGAGTTTATGACCGCCTGTGGCATACGGTCCTGAGGAGGACACATAGCCAAGCATCACTGGCATGGGAGGAGGCCGCCCGGCTGGCCATCGACGCGATCACCCGCGCTGATGCGGTCGCTTGGTTCACTCACGCCGGATACCGCATAGCTGCTCAAGAAATATGAAAGTTGCTCTAGCTAGAGGTGGGGCAGCAGCGCGCTGAGCAGCCAGAAGACCGCCATCCCGGCGATCAGCGTGAAAGCGACGCGGCGGGTGCGCCAGGCCACTACCAGCGCCACGACGCCCGCGATGAGGCGCGGATTGGCTAGCGTGAGGACGAGCGCGCCGTTGTGGCCGACAAGATCGGGCACGACCAGGGCGGTCAGCGCGGCGGCTGGCACGAAGCGCAGGGCGCGCTCCACAGCGGGCGGCAACGAGAGCGACGACGGCACGATGAACGCCGCGCGCATCAGGTACGTCAGCGCGCCGATGATGACGACGCTCAGGATCAGCGCCATGCTGCTAGCCCTCCTCCGCCGCCGGAGTGGGCGCGCTGGCGGGCGTCGGCGCTGCGGCGTCGTTCGTCGCCCGCGCCCGTGGCCGCCGGTCGAGCAGCATGCCAACCACGATGCCCGCCAGCGCCGCCAGCGCCAGGCCCAGCCGCAGTGGCGCGCCGATGGCCAGCGCCGCAACCACCGCCGCCGCCAGCGCCGCGCCGATGGTCGCGCGGTCGTGCAGCAGCGGCACGAGCAGCGCGATGAAGGTGAGGGTGGCGGCGAAGTCGAGCGACCAGCCCGCCGGAATCTGCGCGCCGACCACAATGCCAATGAAGGTGCTGACCTGCCAGGCGACCCAGAGCGTGAGGCCGGAGCCGAGCATGTAGCGCAGGCGGGCGCGCATCGGCAGCGCGAGCATCTTGCCGACGACCACGCCATACACCTCGTCCACCAGCACATAGGAGAGCAGCAGCCGCCAGCCGCGCGGGGCCTCGCGCAGGCCAGGGCCGAGCGAGGCGCTGTAGAGCAGATGGCGCAGGTTGAGGGTCGCCGCCGTCAGCACGAGCGCCACCGCTGAGGCGCCGCCCGCCACCAGCAGCACCACGGCGAACTGCGCCGAGCCAGCGAAGACGATCACTGACATCACCTGCGCCAGCCAGGCGGGCATGTGCGCCGACACCGCCGTCGCGCCATAGATCAGCCCGAACGGCGCGGTTCCCGGCAACAGGGGAATGGTGGCCCGCGCGCCGTCCAGGAAGGGACGCGGCGCGCGGGAAGCGCTGGGCGCGGAAGTCGCCGTCATTCCAGCCTACCGCGTATCGCGATCATGGCCGTTGGTATGGCCGTTATGGGGTTTACGGGAGCCAGGCTGGCTGGCGTGCGGAGCGTCCTGCTCCTCAGCCTCCGCCGCACGGTTGGCGCGCACGTAGGCGAGGTAGCTGGCGTGCTGCTCCTCGGTGATGCGCCCACTCTCGTAGTAGAGGTTCATCATCACGTCGAGCTTGAGGATGCTGATGAGGTTGATGCCCGCGAGCTTCAGGCGGTTGCGCGCCCCCATCTGGCGGTCCACCAGCGCCACGGCGTCGTGCGTGCGGATGTCGTGCTCGGCGAGGAAGCGCGCCATCTCGGAGATGCTGGCGCCGCCCGTCACGAGGTCATCGATGAGCAGCGCGCGGGCATCCTTCATGTAGCGCCCCTCGATGCCGCGCTGGCCGGTGCCTTCGGGCTTGAGCCGGGCATAGATCAGCGGCGTGTTCGTCTCCAGCGCGAAGGCCGTCGCCAGCAGCAGCCCACCCGTCGGCACGCCCGCCACCACGTCGTACTGCTGCGCGTGGGCGCGCCGCAGCGACTGCGCCAGCGTGACCTCCTGCGCCATCAGCCGGGCGGCCACCCGCAGCGCCTCAGGATTGCTGATGAGCGCGCGGGGATTGATGTAGACGGGCGAGTTGACGGTGCTGCCACCCAGCGTGTAGTCGCCAAACGTGACGCCACCGAGATCGAATATCGCGCGGGCGAGCCAGATCGTGTCCAGCGGCTGATCGTTCATGCGGCTCCTGCCTCCTGGGGCAAACCTGGGTGAGTTCAGGTCGTCGGTCGCGCTGGACGACCCGCTGACTTCATCGGAGCGGCCTATCGTCCCGTGGCGAGAGCGGGGCCGCGCGTCTTCGGCGGTCGTGCGGCGCTGGTTGGCGCAATCGGATGTCAGTATATCACCCGCCGTCCATCATCATGCGAGCGGCCTCTCCCTGCCATCCATGCGCGGCGCCCCCCAACACGGCCTATAGCGTCGGCTTCTCGTGACCGGACATGCTACACTTGGGCTTGTAGTAGAGGAGGCTCGCTCCGCGTGCGGCCTCGCCACAACACGTCAGCCCGACGTGACCGCGAGAAGGATACGCTATGGGCGCCATCGACCAGGAGCCAACGCGCAAGACGCCAAACACGCTGGCGGGCGCACAGGCGCGGGCGCGCGCCCGCGCAGAGGAGCGCGGCGCCACGCGCCCGACCGCAATCTACCCCGGCCTCCAGGACAACCCGCAGGCCAGCGGTTTCCGCTCGCCCGCGACCAGCGGCTCACGGCTACCCGCCAACAGTGGCGTCCGGCCGCCAGCGTCCAGCGGCTCACGGCTGCCCGCGCCGCTGAGCGCGCCACCCGATGGCGATCATGCGCCGGTGATTCTGCCGGGCCGCGCCATCGTCCCGATCACCACCAGCGTCATTCCACGCCGCGCGGGGCGCCCCGCGATCAATCGCACACTGCGCTTCGCCGCCGCGCTCATCTGCATCGCCGCCGTCGTCACGACCGCCCTGCTCTACAACACCATGCGCACCTCCACGCCCAAGGGCGAGAACCTGGCCTCCACCGTGCCTGGGCCGTCCGGGCGAGGGCCGCTCACCGCGCAGGTCGGCATCATCGTCGCGGCGCCCGTGCCGCAGGCGGTGCATTCCTCGCAGGCGGTCGTCGCGCAGACCGCTGTGCTCTCCACTGGCGGCTCCGTCACCGCCTATGGGCTGGCCTCGTTGCAGCCTTGCCAGAGCAGTGTCATGTTCGTCCCGAACATCGGCCAGTGGACCGTACCGCCCGGCTGCTACGCCAACATCTATGTGCCGAATCCTGCCAACTACGTGAGCCGCCCCGGCTTCGGCTACTGCAACTGGTGGGTGCGCGTCACACATCCCAAGACACCCAACATCACCGAGGGCTACTATCCGCGCGGCACGACACCAGTGGCGGGCGCCGCGATCTTCTTCGACCCCTACGAGCAGGGCGCGGGGAGCATCGGACACTGGGCCGAGGCGGTCGCCATCTCGTCCGATGGCTATTGGGTGCTGATTAGCGAGATGAACTTCGCCTGGCGCGGCGCGGGCTGGGCCAAGATCGACTACCGCTACATCCACGTCTCGCCGCACGTCCACTTCGTCTACGGCGTCTGACACGCCCGCCACGCCCCAGCCACCGCTCGCTCCGAGTCTCCCCGGACGCTTGCGGCGGCTGATGCGTTCGGATACACTGAGAGCGTATGTCAGTCGCAGTCATCACCGATCTCATCAAGTCCTACGGCGCCGAGTTGATCTTTAGCGGCGTCTCCTTCCGCGTGGACGCGCGCGACCGCATCGGACTGGTCGGGCCGAACGGCGCCGGGAAGTCCACCCTCCTCAATCTGCTGGCCGGGCGGCTGGAGCCAGATGGCGGCGAGATTGCGCTGGCCCAGGGCGTCAGCGTTGGCTACCTGCCGCAGATCGCCGACTTCCACCCCGAACGCAGCCTGGCCGACGAGATGCGCGCCGTCTTCACCCATGTCCGCGCGTGGGAGGGTGAGCTAGCCGACCTCGCCTTGCGCATGGAAGATCCCGACCTGCTACCCGCCGACGAGTACGCCGCCCTGCTGGAGCGCTACGCCGAGCTACAGGCGCGCTTCGAGCACGCTGGAGGCTACACCATCGAGCCGCGCGTGCGGCAGGTGCTCGACGGCCTCGGCTTCACCCGCGAACAGCAGGAAGCCCCCGCCCGCCAGCTCAGCGGCGGCCAGCAGACCCGCGCCGCCCTGGGCCGCCTGCTGCTGCTGGAGCCGGACCTGCTGCTGCTCGACGAGCCGACCAACCATCTCGACCTGGACGCGCTGGAGTGGCTGGAGGGCTATCTCGGCGGCTGGCGCGGCGCCGTCATCGTCGTCTCGCACGACCGCTATTTCCTCGACCGCGTGACCACCCGCACCATCGAGATCGCTCACCAGCGCGCCGACCTCTATCCCGGCGCCTACTCCAAATACGTGCAACTGCGCGCCGACCGGCTGGAACGCTGGCGCAAAGATTACGAGGCGCAGCAGGAGCATATCGCCCACACCGAGGAGTTCATCCGCCGCTACAAGGCCGGGCAGCGGGCCAAAGAGGCGCGTGGCCGCCAGAAGATGCTCGACAAGCTGGAGCGCATCGAGCGGCCGCCGACCGAGGGCCGCATGAAGTTCCACCTCGGCGCCAACATCGAGCCGGGCGAGATCGCGCTGACCACCGAGAAGCTGGTTGTGGGCTATCCGGCGGACGGCGACGGCGTAGCGCTGCGCGTCAGCGTGGATGACCTGATCGTGGAGCGTGGCGACCGCATCGGCATGATCGGCCCCAATGGCGGCGGCAAGACCACCCTGCTCCGCGCCATCGTCGGGCAGCTCGCGCCGCTGGAGGGGCGACTGGCGCTGGGGCGCAATGTGCAGATTGGCTACTATGCCCAGACCCACGAGAACCTCAACCTGAAGGCGACCCTGCTGGACGAAATTCGCCAGGTGAGCCATCTCAGCGAAGAGGGCGCGCGCGGCTACCTGGGGCGCTTCCTCTTCACCGGCGATGATGTCTTCAAGACCGTTGGCTCGCTGAGTGGCGGCGAGCGCAGCCGCGTGGCGCTGGCCAAGCTCACCTTGCAGGGCGCCAATACGCTGGTGCTGGACGAGCCAACCAACCATCTCGACCTGCCCGCGCGCGAGGCGCTTGAAGGTATTCTGCGCGAGTACGACGGTACGCTGATCTTCGTCTCGCACGACCGCTATTTTGTCGATGCGCTGGCGACGACGATCTGGGCGCTGGAAGAGGGCGTCGTGACGGCGCACGAGGGCAACTACAGCCGCTACCGCGCGCGACTCGCCCAGCGCGAGGCGGCGCTCCAGCAGGCCCAGGCGCGCGCGGCCGCCGAGACAGCGCGGACCAGCGAGCGCGCCAGCG
>DASVWQ010000452.1:0-10190 GCA_036393135.1 Ktedonobacterales bacterium | reverse complement strand
CGCGGGCGCGGGCCACGATCGCCGGGCCACTGCTGGCGAACTGGTTGACCACCATCGTCAGGCGGTTGGTCGCGGTGGCGTAGTCCTTCTGCTTTAGCGTCGCCTCGCCCCACTCGGTATAGACGCGCGCCAGATCGGCGGCGTTGGGGGGCTTCTCGCCTGCCTGGGTGTATTCGTTGATCGCGAGCTGCCAGTCATGCGCGGACTCGGCCTGGCTGGCCTGCGCCCGTCGCAATGGATTCGCCAGCGCGACGCCGCCCAGCCCGCTGGCCACCAGCGAGAGCGTCAGCAGTCCACCCAGCGCCACCACGCCGAATGTGCGCCGCCCCAGCGCCACGCGCCCGATCAGCAGGCCCACCGTGACGATCACCAGCGCGAAGGCGGTGAAGCTGACGGCGAGCGCGCCCGTGGCCCAGTCGCCGCCCAGCAGCCGCGTCTCGCCGAGGAAGACTGCCACCAGGGTCAGCGCGAGCGCCACCGGAATCCCGATTGTCAGCCAGCGTGGGAAGGGATAGGAGAGCGGGTGCGGCTCATCATCCCAGTGTTCCTCATCTGGCGCGACTGGCCCGGCGCGATATGGCGAGCGGCGCGCCACGCCAGCAGGCCCGGCATAGGGGGCGAGACCGCGCGCGACGGGCGTCTGTCCCGTCGGCGCGCCCTCGGCGGCGTCCTCGACATCCGCGTCCACCGCGTCGGGCGTCCACGG
Source organism: Ktedonobacterales bacterium (assembly GCA_036393135.1). GTDB lineage: Bacteria > Chloroflexota > Ktedonobacteria > Ktedonobacterales > JADMIN01 > JAKAIY01. Next base: position 9,484 of record DASVWQ010000452.1, on the reverse strand, counting down.
GGTCGGCGTCGGGCGGGGAGCGGCGGGCCGTGGCCCTCGGTTTCGCTGATTCATCGGGCGTTACTCCAGACTGCGGTGGGCGTCGCGCCACTGGCGGCGGATCACTCCGGCGTGAGCGCGCTGATCGTCGCGCCGCGCTGCGCATCGAACTGTGCGGCGAGCGGCGCGACCTCCGCCAGCGGGAAGGGGATGGCCGTAGTGAAGGCCGCTACATCGTCGCTCACGACGGTCGCCCCGCCGCGCTTTTCCAGGTGAATGACGCTATCCAGTCCCTGCTCGAAGGTATCGTCGTGGCTGATGACAATCAACTGCTCGAAACCGCGCACCCGCCGGATCTGCTCGGCCAGGGCGCCACGGCGTTCGGCGTCCATGTTCTGGGTTGGCTCATCGAAGAAGGCCATGTCGAGGCCGGTCAGCCGCCGCAACAGCGCGAGCCGCGTGGCCAGCGCCGCCGCCATCTGCTCGCCGCCGCTGAGTTGGGCGAAGGTCCGCACGCTGGAACCGCGCCGCAGGATGATCTCGTAGTCGTCCACCCAGGCCAGCTCCGCCGCGCGGTCGCCGATGATCTCGCCGAAGATCAGGTTTGCCTGGGCCGAGACCTGATGCAGCAGGCGCTGGGTCACGAGCGGGCCGGCCTCTTTGAGCGTCGCGCGGAACTGTTCGAGCATCTGTCGGCTGGCGTCCAGCTCGCCGCGCTCGACCCGCGCCCGCTCCAGCGCCTCAAGCGCGGCCTCGCCCTCGGCGATACGCTTCCCCAGCGCGTCCACCTGATCGACGAGGTGGCGCTGACTCTCGCGCAGCCGCGCGCGTTCCGAGCGCAGGTCATTGCCCTGCGTGATAGCCCCCGCCAGCGCTTGCGGCTCGAAGCGCGCCTGGGCCTCGGCGAGCGCCTGCGCGGCGGCCTGAGCCTCGGCGCCCGCCGCCACTGCGCGCTCGCCCGCCGCTGCGTGCGCTGTCGCCCGCTCATCCAGTCGCGCGGCGGTCCGCTCGTGCTGGAGGTAGCGGGTGTGGCCCGGCGCGGCCTCACGCAGCGCCCGGTCGAGCGCTGCGATTTCGTCGTTCAGGCCGGCAAAGGGCGCGAGGGAGGCGTCCAGTCGAGCGAGGTCGGCCTCGCGGGCGGCCTGGCGCTCGCGCGCGTCGGCCAGACTGCGCTCGGCCAGCGGGCGGGCCTCCGCGATGATGCGTTGCGCCGCCGTCTCGCTGCGCGGATCGCCCAGCTTCTCCAGCGCGGTCTGGGCGGCGCGCTCGGCGTCGGGAGCGCTGGCCAGCATGGCCTGCGTGGCCTCGTGGCGCGCGATCTCCTCCGCCAGCGCGGTGAGGCGGGCGCGTGTGTCTTCCAGCGCGCTCAGGGTCGCCGGGAGGGTCGCCAGCCGCTTGTCGGCCTCCTCACTGGCGCGCAACTGGCGCCGCGCCTCCGCCAGCCCGGCCGCATCGCCCGCCGCCGCCAGCGCCCCGGCGATGGTCGCGCGCTCCTCGCTCAGGCGGCGCTCGGCGTCCGCGCACTCCGCCAGACTTGCCTCGGCCTGCTCCAGACTGAGGCGATAGTCGTCGAGACGCGCGTAGTAGTCCGCCGCCTTGCGCGCCTGCGCCAGACGCTCACTGGCCGCCGCGCGCTGGGCCCGCGCTGGGGCCAGCGCCGCCTCATCCGCCGCGATCAGCCGGTCGAAGTAGGCGCCAAGGTTGTTCTCGCCGCGCTTCTGGATGTTCAGGCATGGCTCGCGCAGGAACGGACAGTTCCCCGCGCCAGATAGCTCGCGCGACTGGCGGTTCTGCTTCAGCCGCGCCTCGATGGCGCTCACGGCGTCATCCGCCGCCCGCTGCTCCTCCTCGCGCTGCGGCAGAGCCTCGGCGATGGGGTGATACTCCTCCAGCTTGCGCAGATTCTGGCGCTGGCGAGTTTGCTCGGCGCTGGCCGTGTCGCGGCGCGCGGCGACCGCTTTCAGCTCCTGCGCGATGGCCGCCTGGCGTCGCTCGTTCTGCTGGCGGGTGGCGGCGAGGGCCTGAAGCTCCTCCACCCGCGTCCGCCGCGCCGCGAGGTCCGCCGCGAGCGGGCGCTGCGTCTCGATCTCAGCGGCCTCGCGCTCGCGCTCGACACGGGCGCGCTCCAGTGGGGCGCGCTGGGCGCGGAGGCGAGTAAGCTCCTTGCGTGAGTCGTCCAGGCGGGCGGCGTCGTGGCGAGCGGTGTCGCGGGCGCGCTCCAGCTCCACCTGGCGCGCCAGCGGCTCCTGGAGGGCCACGATGCGCCGTTCGGCCAGCGCGATCTCGCCCAGCCGCGTTTCGGCGGCGCTGGCGTCACCGCTGGCGCGCTCGCGGCGCTGGGCCGCCTCGGCGCGCTCGGCCAGCAGGCTATCGCGGCGCTGGACACGGCGCTGAGCCTCGGCGCGCTGAGCCTCGGCGCGCACATGTGTCTCGTGGTCGGCGCGCGTCTCGGTGATGACCTGGGCGGCCGCCTGGCTCTCGCGCAGCGCCTGCGTCGCCTGCTCGTGACTCTGGCGGGCGGCGGCGTGGTTCGCCTCGGCCACCCGCGCCGCCCCCTCGCGCTGCGCCACCTCCGCCTGCGCCAGCCGCAGCCGTTCCAGCAGCGCCTCGACGGCCTCGATCTCGCCCTCTAGCGCCTCCAGACGGCGGGCGGCGATGTCCTGCTCGGCGCGGCGCTGCTCACGCTCTGTGCGCCAGGCGTCGAGTGGGGCGGCCTCACGTTCCAGCGAGGCGATCCGCTCGTCCTGCCGCCCGCTCTGCTCCTTGAGGTGGCTGGCCGTCCTGCTCAGTTTCTCCGCCGCTTTGACATAATCTTCGACCTGGAGCAGCGCATCGAACTTGGCCTTGCGATTCTTGGGCGTCGCGCTGAAGTCGGCGGTAAGCTGGCCCTGTGGCGCGCCGAGGGCGGCAGTGAACAGCTCCTTCAGCTCGATGGAGCCTTCGATGCGCATGTGGCGGCGCAGGAAGGCGGTGACATCGGCTTTGGAGTCGATCCGCTCGCCAGTCTCGCGGTCGAAGATCGACCAGTCGGCGCGGGCGCCACAGCGGCGCGTCACTTCGTAGGGGCGGTCATCGAGCGGAGAGATAAAGGTAACGACAACCTGGCCGCTGGCCTCGCCCTCGCGCACAAACTGCTGCTGGGTATAGGGCAGAAAGTCGAAGAGCGCCCAGCCAATCGCTTCGAGGAGGGTGGTCTTGCCAGCGCCGTTGTGGCCGCGAATGGCGATCACGCCTTCACGCAGGTCGATCCCGGCCTGGACGTAGCTCTTGATATTTCGCAATTCGACTCGCGTTATCCGCATGCGCGCGTTGTCCTTCATGCTGGCGGCGGGCGGCGCCTGCGGGGGCTGCTCGCGCTGGGCCGTCTGATTCCGCTATCCCTCCACAGGCGCGAAAAGCGGAAACGGCGCCATTGGGCGTCTCATCATGTTGAGCGAGAATGCGCCCGCGGGCGTCACGGCTGCGGGCGTCACGGCGCCGGACGACCACGCTCCTCCACCCCCACGCTCACGTGAGGGTGAGGCGCGCAGGGCGAGCTGGCCCCCGCATGCCCGCAGTATAGCCCCTCGCGCCCCGTGGCCCACGGGCCGTGGGAGACATGGGGGACATGGGGGACAGAGCGCGCTCCGTGGCCTAGCCCTTGGTGGCGTGGGCGAAGAAGAGCGGCACGCTGGCGAAGAAGTGTCCGGCGGCGTCGGCGGCCTGCGCGGTGACACGCCAGGCCTGGGCGTCCGCCGCGTTGAGGCGGGTGGGCCACTGCTCGGCGGCGCCATTCGCGGCGCGGGTCAGCTCCAGCGTCAGGTCGGCCTCGATGAAGTGAGTGGAGGCGTAGGCCACCGGCGAGACGGTGATGTTGATGAAACCCGCCTGGGTCAGCAGCATGCGAAGCTGGCGACCAATCAGCGGGTGGCTGGTGTGGGCTACCTGCCAGTCGAAGATCGCGGCGGCGCAGGTGTCGTCGTCGCCGCCAGCCGCGCTGCCGGGATAGACCGCCATCGTCTTCCAGTCTGGCTCGATCAGCACGATACGCCCGCCGGGACGCAGCGCGCGACGGAACTCCAGCAGGGCGCGCAGGGGATCATCGACATGCTGGAGGAGGCGGTCGGCGCGCAGCGCGTCGAAGGTCTGCGAGTCCAGTGGCAGGTCGGTCGCGTCGGCGGTGATGAAGCTGAGCGTGCGGGCGGTCGCCTCGTCGGTGGCCGCTGTCGCGCGCTCGATCATCTCGGCGCTGCCGTCCACGCCGACGACAGAGCCACTCGGCCCGACGCGGCGAGCCAGCTCGCGGGCGTCGTGGCCGAGACCGCAGCCGACATCTACGACGCGCTCACCAGGCTGCGGGTCCAGCAGGTCATAGCTGAGCGTTTTGTAGGCGGCCACCGCGCTGATCTGTGAGAGCATCGCCAGCCAGTCGCCCGCGCTGCGAGCGTCCACATAGCTGGGCATGTCGCCACCCAGGGCGAGCGCGGCGCGCGGCGGGAGCGCGGGCGCGGGCGCAATTTCTTCAGCGGGCGTGGTTTCCTCAGCGGGCGTCGCTTCCTCAGCGGGCGCCGCTTCCTCAATTGGCGCGACCTCGCCAATCGGCGCCGCTTCCTCCGCCTCCGCAGAAGGCTGCCCTGCCGCCTCCTCCTCGGCGAGGGGCGTCGTCTCTTCGACGGCCTCCTCCTCGGCGGGCGTCGTCGCCTGTTCGACGGCCTCCTCTACGGCGAGGGGCGTCACCTGCTCGACGGCCTCCTCTACGGCAGGCGTCGCCGCGTCTGCCACCGCAGCGGCCTCAGGTTCGGGCGCAGCGGCCTCCTCGGCGACTATCCCCGCAGCTGGCGTGATGTCCTCTCCGGCGGTTTCGGACGCCCCTGCCATCTCTTCCTTCTCAGACGCCGCGTCCCGCCGGCTTCCGGAATCCTGCGGAGAGACGCGCGTGCGCGATGGACGCGATAACCGGAACCAACCCTTCGGCATGCGAGATAGACTCCTTCGATGGTACACCCACGACTCATAGCTCCGCACTCCGCGCGGCGACCCCTACGGACGAGACGCCCGTACCCCCATGGCTGGGGCCGCGCTTTCGCACACCCTCGCTTACGAGGAACCTGACGGTATTCTACACCGGTCACAGGCCGATTGACAGACAAGACCGGAATGCTAAAATCACTGTACGGGCAAGGAGATTGCCCGGCGGTTTCCTGTGCAATAGACGTATTTGCGTCCTTTTCGCACACCGCGCCACCTGTACGCGAGTAAGGGGACATCAGTGAAATGACGTTTCAATCATCAGCGCGACGGCGAACAGGAGCGCCGCACATTACCTCTCCACTCTCACTGGTTTCACTTGCGCGGGACTCATATCCCGACGAGTTGCCACCCGATGAACCATTTGTTCGTGTCCGGGATACGGCTGGCGTCGCTCCCATTATAGCCCAGTCGTTGCTCAAGGCAGCCAGCCTGCGTGGATCGGATGCGCTGGGGCGTATTTTGGTGGTCGAGCCACGGACGGGCAATATCGGTATGGCTCTGCGCGACCAGCGCTACTCTGGCGTCACTGTCGCGCTGATGCGCATGCCCATGCCGCGCGAGTTTGGTGTCGAGCAGGGCTACGACCAGATCATCACCGAGGACTGGTTGCCCTCCACGCAGACAGGGACCCTGCGCCTGCCGCCGAGCGAGGGCGCCCACGCCAATCATCGGCTGGGAACGTTCGACGCGGTGGTCGTCAGCGACCTCACCCGCGCGCTCTCGCCACATTTGCTAACTGGCGCGCTGGCCTGGTTGACCACCTGCGTCAGCATGCAGGGCTACCTCGTGTTGGCCGAGCCAGCGCACACCATCAACGTCCATCAACTCGCTCGCGATCTGCTGGACAACGGGCTGGAGCTGGTGACTGACCCCGAATATATCGCCGACGACTGGCCCCGCTCGCTGCTGGTCTGGCGGCGGCGCTCACCCAGCGAGGCGCAGCGCTCTGGCGTGGTGCAGCGCATCACCTGGGAGCAGCTTGCCATCGACCGCCCGCTCCAGCGCCAGCTCATCAGCGCCTATCAGTACATCTTCGGTGGTGATGAGTGGCGCGAGTGGGTCAAGTGCGCGCGCCCCGGCTGCGGGCGCCACTATAGCCGCGCCGAGACGCTGGCCCTCGATCCGCCCAACCGCTGTGTCTGTGGCTGGAACCAGCCACTCGCGCCCTATCATCCAGCGCAGGACGTGCTGGCCCGCCTCTACCAGGACCTGACGCCCGCCGAGACGAGTTGCGCCTATTTCCGCTTCGGCGATGCTGACGTGGAGGGCGTCGAGCGCGAGGTAAGCGGGTTCGCCTGGGGCTACCTGACCGATCCCTATCGGCTGGCGCGCACACTGCTGCCCGTCCTGCCCGCCGACCGGCTCGGCGAGCGACGCCTCAGTCTGGCCCGTGCGCTGCACACGCTGCTGCACCGGGCGCCGCGTGGAGGGCGTGACAATCCGCCGGTTATCTATTATCATGCTGATTCAGGAGTAGTTGAGCAGACGCGCAGCCTGAGCCTAACGCGCTACCTCTTCGAGCGCAGCCTTCAGTTCGCGCTGGAGCAAGGCGCGGAGACGGTGATCCTGCGCACCTCACTACGATCACCCGCCTATCGGTTGCTGACGGGACTGGGCATGCGACCAATGTTCTGGTATAGCGGGGAGCCACATACAGAGCCATACCGAGCGGCGCAGCCCGACGCCCCGCAGACGCGGGCGCGCGGGATGGGAGCGCCGCCAGAGATCGATGAGCGCGTGGTGTTGTGGGGTGAAGTGTCCGCACTGCTGAACATCTTCTCCACCCACTCGGATTTTCGCCTGGCCGGGCGCATCGCGCGCGGCTTGCGCGCGGCGCGAGATGAAAGTGAATTCTTATGATGATGGGGAATATGCAGCAGAGTGGCGAACCGATGATGGGCGGCCCGACGTTGGCGGGATATGCGCCACGCCGCCCCAACTGGTGGCTGCGGATGGCCAGCAGCGGCTGGGACCGGCCACAGGTGACCGTCGAGCAGCGCGAGACAGTGCGCCGTAGCCAACTCACCGCGTGGATCCTGCTGGGGCTGCTCATCGGCGACATCCTGCTAATCCCCGCAGGCGGCACAGATCCGGCGACGCTCACGGCCATCGCCATCGTAGGCGTGGGCATCCTGGTTGGCATTGCGCTGAATCGGCTGAGGCGCACAACCGCCGCTGGCACGCTGATGATTGTTCTCATCATCCTGGCCGACATCGGAGCAATCTCTGGCACACCCACCGGAATGGGAGTGGTGGACCTGCCGGCCTATGACCTGCTGGTGATCGCCATCGTCATCGCCGCCTCGGTGTTGCCGCCGGCCTCCGCCTTTGTGGTGATGGCCGCCAATATCATCGCCATCTTTCTCCACTTCACCTTGCAGCCACACGCCGCCGACCTGAACCAGGCCATAGCGGAGCTTGGCGTTGTCGCGCTGCTGGCGCGGCCCATCGCCCTCCAGGTCATCATCGCGGCGGTCGCGTTCCTCTGGGTGCGCGGCACGCGAGACCAGATTCGCCGCGCCGACCGCGCCGAGGAGATCGCACAGCTCGAAGGGTTGGTCGCTGACCAGAAGCGCGCTCTGGACTATGGTGTGGCGGAGCTGACCCAGGCCTTTGTGCGAACGGCGAACGGCGACTACAACGTGCGTGTCAACATTCCCCGCCAGAACCCGCTGTGGTCGCTGGGCGCGCAGATGAACACTTTCGTCCAGCGGCTCCAGCAGGCGGGGCAGGCCAGCTTCGAGCTGGAGCGCACCCGCCAGGAAGCCTTCCGCCTCGTCTCCGCGCTGGACGACTGGCGCTCAGGGCGCATGCCACTCTGGCCCGCTCCCTCCGGCACGCTGCTCGACGCCATTATCCAGCGGCTCAGTGGGGCCAGCGGCGGCGGCCAGAGTGGCGCGGGCGGCGGCCATACCCGCAGCTTCTAGTGGGCAGCAGGCCGACTCCCCGCGCGCTGCTCCTGCTGGGGTAGTCTGGCGGCGCCCCACCGCTACCGCGCGCCAGCCCCGACGATCACGGGCAGCAGCGTCCGCAGGTCCTCCAGGAAGCGGGCGGGCGCTGGGCTGAAGCCGCGACGCGGGACACGCACCTCGCCAATCTGGACGCGGGCGTCGTTCTTGAAGCGCTTGTAGAGCGCCAACCGGTCGGGCGCGATGGTGCGACGCAGCTTGAAGATCACCTCGCCATCGCGCGCGCTGATGCCCTCGAAACCTAGCGCGGCGGCCTCGGTGCGCAGGTGGGTCACGTCGAGCAGGCGGGCCACCGGAGCGGGCGGCGCGCCGAAGCGGTCGGCCAGCTCCAACGCCAGCGCCTCGGCCTGCTCCGGGCGCTCCAGATTCGCCATCCGCTGATAGAAGTTCATCTTCAGCGCGCGGTCGTTTACGTAGTCGTCGGGGATGTAGGCGGTGATGGGCAGCTCCAGCGTCACGGCGACTGGCGCGGCGGCCTGCTCCGGACGCTTGCCCTCCAGCTCGGCGATGGCCTCGGCCAGCAGCTTTGTGTAGAGGTCGAAGCCGACAGCATTCATGAAGCCCGACTGCTCTGGCCCCAGCAGGTTGCCCGCGCCGCGAATCTCCAGGTCTTTCAGCGCAATACGGAAGCCCGCGCCCAACTCGGTCGCCTCGAAGATCGCGCGTAGTCGCTTCTCCTGGATTGGCGTGAGCTTGGTGTCCTTGTTATAGAGGAAGTAGGCGTAGGCCTGTCGCCCGCTGCGCCCGACCCGCCCACGCAACTGGTAGAGCTGGGCGAGGCCGAAGTAGGCGGCGTTGTTGACGATGATCGTGTTGGCGTTGGGGATGTCCAGCCCGTTCTCGATGATCGTCGTGCTGACCAGCACATTCGCCTCGCCCGCCGAGAAGTCGAGCATCACTTGCTCGAGCTGGTCCTCGCGCATCTGGCCGTGGCCCACGACGAACTTCGCCTCCGGGACGAGCTTGCGCAACTTCTCCGCCAGCGCCTGAATGCCCTTGATCTTGTTGTGGACGAAGAAGACCTGACCGCCACGATCCACCTCGCGCAGGATCACCTCGCGCAGCAGCGCGTCATCCTGCTCGCGGATGTAGGTGCGGATCGGCAGGCGCTCCTGCGGCGGCGTCTCGATCACGCTCATGTCGCGGACGCCGGAGAGCGCCAGGTTCAGCGTGCGCGGGATGGGCGTGGCCGAGAGTGTCAGCACGTCCACCTCGGCGCGCATCTGCTTCAGCCGCTCCTTGTGTGAGACACCAAAGCGCTGCTCCTCATCGATGATGAGCAGGCCCAGATCGCGAAAAGCCACGTCCTTCTGCAGCAGGCGGTGGGTGCCGATCACGATGTCTACCGCTCCATCCGCCAGCGCCTTCAGCGTGTCGCGGTTCTCTCTCTCCGAGCGGAAGCGGCTGAGCAGCTCCACCCGCACGGGATAGGGGCGCAGACGCTGGCTGAAGGTGTTGAAGTGCTGGAGGGCCAGCACCGTCGTCGGCGCGAGGATGGCCACCTGGCGCTGGTCGAGCACGGCCTT
>DASVWQ010000451.1:0-5731 GCA_036393135.1 Ktedonobacterales bacterium | reverse complement strand
ACGGCGCTATGGTGACTGTAGCTCAATAGGTGGAGCGCCAGATTGTGGATCTGGAGGTCGCGGGTTCGACCCCCGTCAGTCACCCCACCCGCTCACCTGAAATCGAACGCCCGAAGCCAGTGTGATCTGGACTTCGGGCGTTCGCGTTCGCCGCGAGCAATGCCGTGAGGCCGGGCAGCGGGTGATGAATGTCCTGTGAGACGGTTGGCGATGAAACTTGACGGTAACGTCACTCGTACAGGATAATGAAGTTGTGAATGTTGGAGTCTGCTTGCGCCGGTCGGCGCGGCCCGATGTCGTGGAACCGATGGCCGCGAGACCGCAGTGAGCGAGCGACTTCCTGTTAGATGTAATCCGCTCCGAACCAGGGCGCGCAACAGGCGCGACGGGACATATCCTTCGTCCGGTACAACCATGCTGGCGGGGTGGATGACGTGGATGGGTACAAACTATCGTGAGTATGCGCAGAAACTCTCAGGCCAGTGGGCCTGCCGGGAGTGGGCCGGGGGCCCCTCCCACACCGCATGTCGCCGTCCGGTATGTTGATCGTGAGCGTGCGCGGGCAGGACGCCCCGCGACCCAGTTGACCGCTTCTTCCTCTGCCACATGGACTGTGTGGAGCGCCTGGCCGGGACATCCCGCCCTTCTTCCTCCTCTTCCTCGCGAGGCCCGTTCGAGCCTCCCGAATGGCGCGACTGAAGTGAGCGCCCCCAGCCAGCAGCCACACCAGCCCGCCCGCAGAGGCGCCGCCCAGCGTCCCGCGCGCCCGTCGCGCGCCGCCAGCGCGCCCAGCGATGGCGCCCGACGCTATACCGTCTCGACACCCACTGTCGCCCAGACTGCCAGCCCGGCGCACACGCAGCGTCGTCCGGCGCGGCATCTCAGCCCGGCGACCTCCGGCGACGCCCGCCCCGTGCAGCCCGCCGCCCGCCAGCGAGCGCACGTCCGCAGCCAGCGGGTCCAGCGCTCCGGCGTCTCGCTGTTTCCGGCGAACCTGGATTGGCCAGAGCGCTTCGACGACTGGATGATCGACATCATGCGGCGCCGCGCCCTCCGGCTCAATAGCGGCGCGCGGCGGCGTGGCGCGCCCGGCTCCGTGCGCGCGGTCGAGCTGGCGCACATCATGGAGCGCTCCACCGACGACAAGGGGCGCTGGATCTGCGCCATCTGCCACCAGCCGATGACGCTGGTGGATCTCTCGTTCGACCACATCGTCGCGCTGGCCGATGGTGGTGAGCACGCCGCTCACAATCTCGCGCCGACGCACCGCAAGTGCAATGAGATCAAAGGTTCCGAGAAGGCGCAATATCGCGTGCAGGCGCGCGATCGCTGGCTGACCGAATGGGCCAGCGGCAGCTCCAGCATCGGCTCCTCGGAGGCGACCAACCTGAGCGCGCTGCCCGCGCGGAGCGCCCAGTCTCGCTACGCCTGAGCCGCGCACGCCGCTCGCTCCATGCGCGCCGACGCCCCGCCCCGATGTGAGGTGGGGCGTCTTCGTATCCGCTGCCACATCCGCCTTCGCTGCGCCATCCACGTCGCCTTCTCGCTCACCCGCTCGCCGCGCTCTGTCGCACGCGGATGGCCAGCGCGACGTGCTATACTATCGGCGCGGCGCAGTCGGGTCGCGCCGCGCAAGGTGAAGAAGGAGACCGAACATGGCCGACGTCAATACCCCTGTCGAAGCATACGGACAGCTCAGTCAGGCGGATCGCACCCAGCTTGCGCAGACCTTCCTGGAGGAGATGCGGAAAGAAGATCACGCCTCCTACGAGAAGTACGCCCATGTCGATCTGAACACGGTCACAGCCGAGCAGCTCGCCGACATGCACAACCACGCCGCGCACGCCCACCCCAACGTCTTCGGGGTCGTCATGAAGCACCCGATCATCACGGCGGCGCTGGCGGGCTTCGCCGCCTACGAAGTGGACAAGCACCTGAGCAACCGCTAGCTCGCTCGCTCCACACAGTCCAAAGCGCAAGCGTCACAAGCCCCCGTTCCAGTGCTGGAACGGGGGCTTTTCGTGTGACTGTCGCGGGTAGTCTGCCAGGAGCGCGGCGGGCTAGCGGCTGCGCGACTCCGCCAGCGCCGGGTCATACCACGCCACACCGCTCAGGTTGGCGAAGTCGAGGCGGGCGTCGGTCAACGTCACGCCATAGAGCATGACGCCGCTCAGGTTCGCCCCGGTGAGGTCGGCGCCCATCAGGTTCGCGCCGCTAAGCAGCGCGCCCGTCAGTTTCGCCCCGCGCAGGCTGGCGCCGCTCAGGTCGGCGCGCCGCAGATCGGCCCCACGCAGGTCGGCGCCGTCCAGTCGGGCGCCCCGCAGCGTGGCGCCCCAGAGGTTTGTCCTGGCCAGCCGCGCATAGGTCAGCGCGGCGAAACTGAGATCGATGCCCGTCAGGCGCGCGCCGATGAGGTCGGCGCCCGTCAGGTTCGCCTCGCGGAAGTCTATCTCGCCCGCGTCGTAGCGCGTGGTCAGTTCGTTCGTTCGCATGTGTCCGTGTGTCCTTTCGCCGTCGCGCGGAGAACAGCCCGCATGGGGCGGCGCTACAAGTGGCGCTTTGTCTCGCCCGCCACCTCGCGGACACAGTGACGCGCGGTCACTGGTCAGTGGGAAGCAGGCTCAGCGCCGGAGTCTCAGGCCATCCTCGGCGATAGTGCGGCCATCCTCGGCCTTCTCCGCGCGCGCTACCAGGTATGACTCGTGGTAGCCGTGAGGAAACTGTGATTGCCACTGCGCCCTGCCCGCCGCGTCGCGCGCCGCGCTGTATGGCCATCACACACGATTATATCAGCGCTCCTGACCATTCGACAAATCACCACAACCGAACGTCATATCCAGCGCCGCCACCGACGACGGCGCCAGCGATGCGATAGACTGCAAGCGGACACACCACGCGGAACCGGCGGAGGTCGTCGGCGGGCGTGGCGACAAGCGAGGCGAATCATGGGCGAGATCATGACAGCGGGCGCGCGGCTGCTCGGCGGGATGGCGTTTGCGGGCGAGGCAGGCTCCGGCCACACGCTGACAATGGACGCGGCGGACTACGCGGGCGGGCAGGATCAGGGCTTTCGCCCGATGGAACTGCTGATCGTGGGCCTGGCGGGTTGCACGGCGATGGACGTCATCTCCATTCTGCGCAAGAAGCGGCAGCACGTCACGGCCTACGAGACACGAGTGAGTGGCGAGCGGGCCGTAGACCATCCCCAGGTGTTCGTCAACGTCACGGTCGAGCATATCGTGACCGGACACGGCGTGCAGCCCATCGCGGTCGAGCGGGCCATCGAACTCTCCGAGACGAAATACTGCGGCGCCAGCGCGACCCTCAGCAAGACAGGGAAGGTGACGCACACCTACCGCATCATCGAGGCCGACCCCGACGCGCCAGATATGTGAGACGCAGCGCGTAGGCGGAGGCTGAAGGGCAAGAAGAAGCCCCGACGTGTGGAGTCGGGGCTGCGCGAGAGATTCGGGCGGAAGGGGTGGGATTCGAACCCACGGACCAGGAAACCCCGGTCAGCGGTTTAGCAAACCGCCGCACTAGACCGACTATGCGACCCTTCCGGATGGCGTGCGAGGATTCTGCTGGCGCCTGGCGCCACTGGTGCCAAAGGGGGGACTCGAACCCCCATGCCCTTGCGAGCACAACGCCCTGAACGTTGCGTGTCTACCGATTTCACCACTTTGGCGTGTAGCCACCCGCGCCCACAGGGAGCGGCGGCACAACACAATACTACGCTATGCCCGGCGCGCTTGTCAAGCGATTCCATGCCGTCGCGCCACGCCGCCCACGCGCCCCGCACGCCAGCCAGAAACGCCCACCCTGCGCGGGTTGACGCCCGCAACGCCATGTGCTATGCTCGAATGGCCCTCGCGTGAGCCGACCCCACGCGCGGCGCTCCAAAACGGGTGGTTAGCTCAGTCGGCAGAGCGCGTCGTTCACACCGACGAGGTCACTGGTTCAAGTCCAGTACCACCCACCATACAGCTCATTCCTGTTGCGCGCCACCGTCACCCCTCGGTGGCGCGTCGCGTATCCGCCAGAGGCGACCTGGCGCATGGGACACTTGGCGGCAGAATCGCATCCTGGCCACGCCTGGGGCATACTACAGGTCACAACGGTGTTGCCACGTTTAGGCGCAACCTGTTATGCTGTAGCCGACTGTTTCGTTCCTAAATTTGTATCGGGAAAGACGCGCCACAGGCTGCCTGAGCGCCCGTGGATCTGGCGTCACCAGCATGGAAAGCCGCACGCTCCAGGGCGCTCACTGATGTCTGACTGCGACCCGATAGCGTGGCTGAGAGAGGTGGTATCGCGTGGGGTCTCCGCTGGAGCCAATCATTCCGACGTTGGGCGCCGCCGCACCTTCGATTAGCCAACTCTCCGGGCTGATCGGCGTCGCTGCCTTCTTCTTCTTCGCCTTCCTGGCCATCTTCTGGATCGCCCTCGTCTTCTGGACCTGGCGCGACGTGCGCTCGCGCACCCAGGATGTCATCTTGCAGGTCACAGCGACTCTGCTCGTCGCCGTCTTCAGCATCGGCGGCCTCTTCATCTACCTGATCGTGCGCCCGCGCCAGACGCTGGCCGAGCTGTACGAGCGCCAGCTCGAAGAGGAATCGCTGCTCGCCGAGATGACCGAGCGCCAGACGTGCCCCACCTGCCACTACCGCGTCGAGGGCGACTTCCAGCTCTGCCCGTCCTGCGGCACCAAGCTGCGCCGTCCTTGCCCGCGCTGCGACCACCTGCTCGAACTCAAGTGGAACGTCTGCCCGTTCTGTGGCTATGGCGGCGGCGCGATGGATGGCGGTCGGACCTCCTCGCGGGCGCCCTCGCGCGCCGAGCGCTGACCCGCCAGCCGCGCGAGCGGCAGCGTGAAGCCTCTTTCTATCCCGCGCGGAAGACTCCTCTCCGGTATTCCGGAGCCGTTGTCTTCCGCGTCTTTTCTCGTTCACGCGCCTCGCCCGACACGCCTTGCTACGCTTGCCACCGCCCAATCGGGGCGGTACGATACGCATAACTGCGGACGCCCGTCTTCGGGATGTATGGCGCGTCACAGCGGGCGATAGCGTTCGGCCTCTATACTCATAAAGGCGCAGGTTGAGTCGCGGCCGCCGCGCAGGCTGATGGAGGAAAGGGAGCGCATGACCCAGGAAACGGAACGTGGCGAAGTCCCGGCCACGCCCGAGGCCAGGCGGCCCGCCAGCGATGCGCTGCGCCCCAGCGCGCCACACACGGCTATGCGCGGGCATAGTGGCTATGACGAGATCGAGGCCCGCCTCGCCGAGCCTCAGAGCGCCGAGCGCCAGCAAGCGCTACTGCGCGAGGTCACCACGACGCTGCTCATCACCCTCGCGCTCTTCATTGGCCTGCACTATTCCGCCCAGGCCGTCCCCCTGGATGGCCCCAGCATGCAGCCCGGCCTGCACACCGATGAGCGCGTGCTGGTCAATTCCCTCGCTTACGCCTTCCACGGTCCGCAGCGCGGCGATGTCATCGTCTTCCATCCACCTACCGCGCCCAGCGAACGCTATATCAAGCGCGTCATCGGCCTGCCCGGCGACACCATCGTCCTGACGCCCGACACTGTGACCGTCAACGGCGTCACGCTCGACGAGCCGTACATCACCCTGGCGCCGCCAGGCGATACCGAGAACCCGGGTCCCCAGACCATCAGGCTCAACGGGAACCAGTATTTTGTCATGGGGGACAACCGCGCGAACAGTCAGGACTC
>DASVWQ010000450.1:0-4418 GCA_036393135.1 Ktedonobacterales bacterium | reverse complement strand
GCCGCGTCCCCCTCGCCAGCGAGCGACGCGCAATCGGTTCGCCGGGTGAGGGGGACGACGGAGATGTGATGCGACCGGGCAGCCGCGTGAGATACGCGCTTAGCGCAGATCGTTCAGGCGACGCTCGGCGTCGTCGAGCGTGATACGCCCATTGCGCAGGTCTTCGAGCGTCTGGCGGCGTAGGGCGTCGCGGTCCTGCGGCTGGGCAGGCTCGCCTGCGCTGTATCCGGCGTCCTGTGGCTCGTCGTGCTCGATCCGCACGCGCTGTGGGCCGCTGCCGCCGGGGCGCGCGCTGGAGCCGCCCTCCGAGGGGGCGCCCTGGTCGCCGCGCGGCTCCCAGTCGTGGCGCACGCGCCCGAAGGCCTCTTCCAGGTCGCTCATCGCCCGATCGATGGTCGAGCGAATCTCGGCGCCCATCGACTCCCAGTCGGTCTCGCGCACCTTCTCGCGGGCCATCTCGGCGTACTTGCGGGCTTCCTCGCCAGCGCGACGGGCCAGCTTCTCGGCCTGCTCGCGCAGATCGTTGAGCTGCTCGCCATACTCACCGGAGGCATGCGCGCCACGGCCACGCTCCCAGTCGAGCCGGAACTCGCGGGCGCTCTCCTCCTGCTCTGGCGTGAACGGCCCCTTGAACTGGAAGCCCGCCCGCCCTGGGCCATTCTCTACACGCACGCGGAACTTGCGGCCACCGACCGCGCCCTCGAAGGTGTGGGCGCGCGCATCGGCGTCATCAGCGCCGGGGTTGATCGGATTGCCCTGATCGTCGTAGTTGTCGCTCATCTGAAAGTCTCCTCGTTGCCCATCCGCAGCGACAATCGAAATGTCGCCGCCACTCTGCAGGGTCACGGTCGCCGACCCCGTTCCCAGCGCGCCCACCAGATTGCGCCGACGGCCCTTCTCCACCGTCAGGGGCAGGCGCGTGCTGATCTCGCCGCCGAAGCTCTGCGCCACGAACCGCGCGTTGACCTCGCCGCGCACGCGGAGGGTGATGTCGCCGCCGGCGTTGATGACGTACTTTGCCTCTGGCCGCAGCAGCGTATCGAGCATTACGTCGCCGCCGGTCCGCGCGACCGAGACGCCGCCCGACGCGCGCTCGACCTTCAGGTCGCCGCCGATCACGCCGATGCTGACGGCGCCAAAGGTGTTGCGCATGTCCATATCGGCGCCGACGGTATCGAGCTTGACGCTGCCCACCAGGCCCTCCAGCTCGACATCGCCGGCAATCGCGCCCGCGCTCAGGTCGCGCGCGTCGTTGACCTTCAGGTCGCCGCCGACGCTGCTCAGCTTGATCGCGCGCTCGATCTTGCGCAGGTCCACATCGCCGCCGACCGCGCCGGTCAGCGTCACCACGCCACAGCGCTCGATCTCGACATCGCCGCCGATTGACTCGGTGATGATGATGCCGCCGCTGCGCCGCACCTCCAGATCGCCATCGATGCGCCCCAGCGTGGTCGTCGCGTGGACGTTTGCCAGCCAGGCGTCGCCGCTGACACTCTCGCCCGCGAACGCGCCTACATGGTCCACGGTCAGGTCGCCCTCGACCCAGCTCACCTGAGCCGCCGCGACATCCTCGATGCGCGCGTCGCCCTCCGCGCGACTCACGCGCAGCTCACCATTCAGCCGCTCGCAGCGCAGATCGCCCTCCACCTCGCGGATGATGATGAGCGCGCCGTGCGGCGTATGCAGCTCGGTGTTATCGGGTAGGCGGCTGAAACGCAGGCCCGACTCGGTTTTGACCGCGTCGTACTCCGCGTCCCAGTCTGGCGAGGTGACATCCACCTGATCGGCGCCGCCGATGATCGTCAGGTCGCCCTCGGCTTCCTCGATCTCGATGCGCAGGGTCAGCGTCTCGCTGATTGGGCCGGGCGCCGCTGACACATCGCCTTCTTCTACGTCAGTCGGCGGCTCCGGTTGCGCTTCTTCGGCGAATGGGGTCTCGTCGGCGCCGAGTGGGATGGTATCGCCGTCGTTCATGTTCTCGCTGGCGTCGTGAGCAGGCTCTTGCGGCGCGGCCTGCTCAGGCTCTTCGCTGGGGTCGGATGTGTACTCGTCCACGGTGTCTCTCCTTCGCTTTCGGCGCAATTGCCGAGCGCGGGTCAGCGCTCATCTTCCGCGAGCAGTTGCGCGCGGGCGAGCAGCTCGTGGGCTTCATCGGTGGTAATGCGACCATTCTTGAGGTCGTTGAGTATTTCATGGCGCATGCGGCGCTCTTCCACAGGGGGCGCGTCGTCGTCGGCGCGGAGGCCCATCGCCTCCAGCACAGCGTTGAGGCGGCCCTTCACCGTCGGATAGGAGACGCCGAGCATGTCTTCGACGTTCTTGATGACGCCACGGCAGCGCAGGAAGACCTCGACAAACTCCAGCTGCTCGTCGCTCAGCCGGGTCAGGCCGCCATAGCGAGCCTCGCCGCGCGCGGGGGCGCCCGCCAGCGGGCCGGAGCGGCGGCCAGCGGACTCGGCGCGCGGCGGCGCGAACTCGCCCTCGACCGCGCTGCCGCAGTCGGGGCAGCGCAGGCGCGTGATGACGAGGTGATCGTGGCCGCAGACGGAGCAGACCGTCGGCGCCTCCCAAAGCTGGCCCATGCGTGATGCGCTCCTGTATCTCCGCTGCTATCTCCGTCGCGTTTTACCTGGCGTAGCGGGCCGGACAACCCGCCATTCCCTGTCTCGCTCTCAACAATAGCGCAATGAACTTAATATTGTCAATGATTCGATTAACTATATCAAGTTTGTGTCAATTTTGTGATGTCGTGTCGCTGCGCAGCGAGCGAATCGGGGGTGACGCCGCGTGATGTCTGTACGTGAGAAGCAAGCGCCCACGCGCGTACCTCTATCAACTGCGGAGGATGCGCTGGAATGGCGAAGTGTACCCGGATGAGTGTCGCAGTTTCAGGAAGACCTGGGAGGATCTCGATGACACATCGGCCAGGCCCACGCAAACTGTCCGGTGGCTGGCTTGTCCTCAGCTTGCTCGCGCTGTTGGGATTGGCGGCGGCGCTAGCGGGAGGCGTCGTAGCGTGGCAGCGCCTGCATGCGCCCACGTTTCATCATACGCCGAACGCGATTAACACCGGCAAGTCCATTCTCTATTTCAGCAAACCGGGATTTAACACTGATCCAACGCAACTCACCATGGTTCGCGCGAGTGACGGAACGATACTCTGGCAATACGTTATGAATGGCGTCCTCTCGATCGGCGAAGCGCCGACCATGCAGGTGGCCCTCGCCGCTGGTCAGGTGGTCGAAGTCGCCAACGGTGTGATCTATTTTGTCGTTGAAAAACCTGCTGAAAACAGTTCCAGCCACGAGCAGGATTTGATGGCGTTGCGCGCCGACACTGGCGCGGTACTCTGGCGCCGGTCGATGCCAGGTTTCTCGGTGGAGTTATTCGGTGTCAGCGACGGTGTGGTGTGCATTCGCGTTACCAAGGCGCAAGGGCCCCAGTTGACTTCCTCGGCGTTGTTCGGCTATGACGCCCGGACCGGCGCCGTCGTCTGGCAGCGACAGGATGTTGACGCCAGTGGCACGAAGAGCACGCAATATAATGTAGCCCTGTATGACGGCATACTCTACGTCAGTGGCGAACTCGTCTCCCCACTACCCACGCCGATGACCATCCATGCGCTCCTGGCGAGCACAGGGCAAACGCTCTGGCAGTATAGCCAGCCGTCTACGCCTGGATCGCAGTCTGGTCACTACTTTTTCTATCCCGTAGCTACTGATCAGGGAGTGGTGGTGATGTACTCCTGGGGTGGCGACCTTCTCGGTATGCGGGAGAAAGATGGAGCGGTCCTCTGGCGCTATCAGGCTACGAACATCCTCTTCAACGTGCCCCACGGCGAGTTCAATGGGCCGGGCATCCTGGAACGGGGCGGGGCGCTCTATTTCGGAACATCCGCGGCGGATGGCAGCCTGCAACTCAATAGCCTTCAGATGACGACGGGGCGGCTGCTGTGGCGGCAGCCGATCAGCGCGGCCAAGTCAGCCCTCTGGGATCTGGCAGTGGGCGACGATGGCGTCTACGCCATGATTCTCCCTCAGTGGCTGGGGATGCATCCGGTCTTCGATGGGTTACAGATCTCCTCAAGAGATACCCGGAGCGGAGACCTTCACTGGCAGACTCCCCCTGCGACGGCGCCCAATCCCTACTTCGCAAGCGCGGGCGCTGTCCTCGTGATCGAATCCGGGTCCACCCTGCTAGCGTTGAGCGCTGATAGCGGCGCGACCCTGTGGCGTCATCCGAATGCTGAGGCTGCCGGTATCGCTGTCGTCAACGGCGCCGTCATATACTCCTCGATCGGCTACACTGGTTCGGACACATGGACCAGCTCTCTGTGCAGCTTGCAAGAGACGATCGGGGCGACGCGCTGGTGCGATCAGATTGCCATGGGATCCGGTCTGTTCGTCGTCGGACCGTGA
>DASVWQ010000449.1:0-4290 GCA_036393135.1 Ktedonobacterales bacterium | reverse complement strand
GAAGAGCGTGGCGACCAGCTCAGGCGCCAATGGCAGTGTGCGTCCGCCGCGCTGACCCTTGGTCTTTTCGTCGGGGAGGTTGAGCCACCACTCCACGCGCCCACGGCGCCGTTCGCTGGTCAGGTCGCCCACATCCAGCAGCGACAACTCGATGGCCCGCAGCCCCGTCGCCAGCGCCAGCGAGATGAGCGCATGGTCGCGCTGGGCGGTATGCGCGCCGGTGCGATGGTCATGCGCATGCGCAGGTTCAGCTTCAGCCTCAACGTCCCTGTCACTTGCGGCTTCAGGCGAGGGTGGCGCAGCGTCCATGTCGGCGCGCTGGCGCTGGCGGGCAGCGCGGGTGACGCCCCACGGGCCGCGCTGCCCGGATGGCGCCGCGGGCGCTGGCGTCTCGGCTGCTGCGGGAGGCGCCTCCCGCGTGGGGCGCTCGGCCGGGCTGAGCGCCGCCTGCAAGAACTCGCCCCACTCCTCCTCCGCCAGCGTCTGGTACGGTCGTCGCCGCTCGTTGCGTAGACGTCGGAGGGTCGAGCGCACTCGCTCCGGGGTCAGGTCCGGAGGCAGCGCGCCGCGCTCGCTAGCGAAGAGCAGAAACTGGCGCAGCGCCGTCAGCCGAATATTGACCGTGGCGGGCGAGAGTGGCCCCTGGCGCAGGGCGGCGGGGCGAGCGGCGCTGGCTGTGGCTCCGGGGGTGTCGTTCTGTGACGCCGGGCCATCGGGGCTGGGACTGGTTGGGCCTTGCGCGCCGGTCCAGAGCGTATCGCGACGGGCGGCGGGCGCGCGGCGCGGACGCGAGTGGCGGCGACGGTCGGCGCGCAGGGCCAGCGATCCGCGATAGGCCAGCAGCAGGTCGGCGCTCACCTCAACCACCCGCTGCGGCACACCAGGCGTCTCGAAGAAGTAGCGAACGGCCTTTTCATACTCGTCCTGCGTTCGGCCCGGATTGAGGGTGAAGAGCCAGCGACTGAGGAGCGAGCGCCAGTGCGAGATGCCCGCCACATCGTCCTGGTATGGCGTGTCGTCGGCCTCGTCATCCGCCTCATTGGATGCGCCGATGTAAGGGCCGGGGAGTGTGTTGGGTGGTGGAGCGCCGGGCGTCGAGCGCCAATCGGTGTCGTGGTCGTCCATCGGGCGCCCTCCTTCCGTCGCTGGCCGCGCTATTGGCGTCGCCGTCGGATTGGCCTAGAGGGAGTTCTCTATCGCCTCGACGATCTCGGTAAGCTGCTGGCGGGTGAAGGGCTTGGCGAGTTGACCGGCGGTGCGCGGCACATCTGGCTGCGACATGCGGACGGTGGAGGACATCAGCACGAAACGGTGGCCCGCGCCCTTGAGCGCCGTGTCGCTCTCAATCTCGCGCACAACCGCAATGCCATCCATCAGCGGCATCACGATGTCCAGCAGCACGACGAATGGCTCGGTAGCGGCGCGGAGGCGCTGGAGGGCCTCGTTACCATCGGCGGCGGTGAGGACGCGATAGCCCCTACTGGAGAGGACCGAGACGATCATCTCACGGATGGTGGCGCTGTCATCGACCGCCAGAATGGGCGCTGCGGGAGCTGCCATGTTCGATGTTCCCCGGCTCGTCGCCACCTGCATAGCTATCTCGCGCGGCGGAATCGGGCGCAGCCTGGCCCGTCACGCGAAGGATTTCACGCTCTATCTATCCAGACGAATCGCAAGGTGAATCTGCCCTGCGCCGGGCGTTTTGGCCCAGCAGCCGCAACCACTCGCCGCTACCGGACACGCTCGGCGCGCGTGCTACCACCCTGCTTGGCCTCCAGGTAACGCGCCAGAATGAACACCAGGTCAGAGAGCCGATTCAGGTAGCGCAGCGCGTGCGTTTCGCCAAGCGCGCCATCATGGGTCAGGCGCGCAGTGAGCCGCTCGGCGCGCCGAATGATGGTGCGGGCCAGGTCGAGCGCGGCGCCATCCAGCGAGTCACCCGGGATGATGAACTTGTTTGGTATCGTGACCTCGGCCTTCAGGTCGTTCTCGGTGTCCTCCAGCCAGCGCACGCGCTCCTCGCTCACGCGCACATTGACCGCCGCGCGGTTCTCCGGCGGAGTCGCCAACTCGCCCATGAGGATATAGAGGTCCTGCTGCGCCTGCAAGATGATGGTTTTGGCCTTCTCGTCCGTCGTCGTCGCGCGGGCCAGGCCGAGCGCCGAGGTCGCCTCGTCCACCGTCCCGAACGCCTCTGGGCGCGGATCGTACTTCGGCACCCGCTGCTCGCCAAGCAGGCTCGTGTAGCCCGTGTCGCCGCCACCAGTCGTTACCTTCGCCATTGGGGAGCCTCATCCATTCCAGGTGATGCCAGGTCGTCGCCGCGTCTCCATCGTCGGTCGCTCCAGCACAGTATAGCGCATCGTGCGGCGCTCTTGTCCCGCAGCGCATCACGCCCGCCTGGTGGTATCCTGATGGTCGCCAGGACGTTTGGTGAGCCACGCACGACCAAGGGGGCATCAAAGATGTACGAACCGTCTCCTGAGAACAGATTCACGTTTGGCCTGTGGACCGTCGGCAACATCGGGCGCGATCCCTTTGGCGAGCCGACTCGCGCGCCACTCACGCCAGTAGACATCGTGCGACTGCTGGCCGAGATTGGAGCATGGGGTGTCAATTTCCATGACAACGATCTCGTGCCAATCGACGCGACGCCCGCCGAGCGCGACCGCATCGTGCGCGAGTTCCGCGCGGCGCTTGACGAAACTGGGCTGGTCGTTCCGATGGCGACCACCAATCTCTTCACTGATCCCGCGTTCAAGGATGGAGCGTTCACCTCGAATGATCCCCGCGTGCGCGCCTACGCCCTGCAGAAGACGATGCGCGCAATCGACCTGGGCGTCGAGCTGGGCGCGCGGGTCTACGTCTTCTGGGGCGGACGCGAGGGAGTCGAAACCGACGCCGCGAAGTCGCCCAGCGAGAGTGTCAAGCGCTTCCGCGAGGCGATCAACTTCCTCGCCGACTACGTGCGCGACCAGGGCTATGACCTGCGGTTCGCGCTGGAGCCGAAGCCAAACGAGCCGCGCGGCGACCTCTACTTCTCTAGCGTCGGCGCGATGCTCGGCTTCATCGCGACGCTGGACCATCCTGAGATGGTCGGCGTCAATCCAGAGATGGCGCACGAGCAGATGGCGGGCCTCAATTTCCTGCATGCGGTGGCGCAGGCGTGGGAGGCAGGCAAGCTCTTTCACATCGACCTCAACGATCAGATGCTCGGACGCTACGATCAGGACCTGCGCTTCGGCTCACATAACATCAAGAGCGCCTTCTTCCTGGTGAAGTTCCTCGAAGATGTCGGCTATGATGGCAGCCGCCACTTCGACGCTCACGCCTATCGCACCGAGGATCTGGAGGGCGTAAAGGCCTTCGCGCGCGGCTGTATGCGCAACTACCTGATCCTGAAGGAGAAGGCGGCGCTCTTCAACGCCGACGCCGAGATTCAGGCGCTGGTGGCGGAGTTGAACGCGACCGACACGACGCTCGCCGCCTACCAGGGCGCGTATACCGCCGAACGCGCCGCCGCGCTGAAGGCCGCCTCGTTTGACCGCGTGGCGCTGGGCGCGCGTGGCTATGCTTACGAGCGTCTCGACCAGCTTACCATCGAGTTGCTGCTCGGCGTCCGCTAGCGCGCCCCAGCGGAAAGGATGGCGCGTGGATGGCGAGCGAATCACTCTTTCTTGGCGTCGATGTCTCAACGACCGGGGTGAAGGCGCTGCTGGTCGATGCGCGCGGACAGGTCATGGCGAGCGCGACGCAAGCCCATGCGTCCTACGCGCCTCAGCCGCTCTGGTCGGAGCAGCGCCCGGAGGACTGGTATGCGGGCGCCGTGGCGGCGATTCGCGAGGCATTGGCGCTGGCGGGCGTCGCGGGTGACGCGGTTGCGGCGGTGGGGCTGACCGGGCAAATGCACGGCATGGTCGCGCTGGACGCCGACGGCGCGGTCATTCGCCCGGCGATCCTCTGGAACGACCAGCGCACCGCCGCCGAGTGTGACGAGATTCGCCAGCGGGTGGGGCGCGCACGGCTGATCGCCATCAGTGGCAACGACGCGCTGACGGGTTTCACCGCGCCAAAGATCCTCTGGACGCGGCGTCATGAGCCAGACGCCTATGCCCGCATCCGCCACATCCTGCTGCCGAAGGACTATCTGCGCTACCGTCTGACGGGCGAGTACGCGATGGACAAGGCCGATGGGTCTGGCACGCTGCTCTTCGATCTCGCGCGGCGTGACTGGTCAGCCGACCTATTGGCGGAGCTAGCGATTCCCGCCGCGTGGCTACCGCCGACCTT
>DASVWQ010000448.1:0-2576 GCA_036393135.1 Ktedonobacterales bacterium | reverse complement strand
AGACGACTGACGCCATAGGCGCCGAAATCTGCGAGGGGAGCGTCGAAATCATCCGCCACCGAGAACAGCCCTTTTGCGGTTCCAGCGCGACGCCGCTGCTTTGATTCAGCGGGGACAGGCGCACGCTGAACCGCATGCCGCGCGTCGGCGCCTATCACCACCCGCTCGCCACGAATCGCAGCCGCTATCAATTCTTCCAGATGGCTTTTCGCCTCATCTGGGGTCATCTGGAACATCCTTCACCGCCTTTCAAGCGATGTACCCAACTGGAGGCAGTATAACTCGCGCGCGGGAGGCGCCTCAGGTCGCCGACACGCTGTAGTCCCGCAAGAGCAACTCCTGCGCGACGCTGGCCGCCGCGCCCCAGTGCGCCGTCGCCGCGCGGATCGCCGCCTCGTCGGGCAGGGGCGCGCCCTTGGTGTGGCCCAGGTAGGCGCTGGCGACCACCTTGCGCACCGCCAGATCGCCTGCCACCACACATGGGCGGCCCAGCGTCCGCGCCAGCACCCACTCCGCCGACCAGCGCCCGATGCCGCGCAGACCCATCAGCCGCGCCACCACCGCCTCGTCGGGCAGCGCCGCCAGCGTGGCGAGGTCCAGCGCGCCGCTGGCGATCTCCCGCGCCGCGCCAATCAGATATTCGGCCTTGCGGGTGGTGAATTGCAGCGCCCGCAGGTCATCTACCCGCGCCACCGCCAGCCGCGCGGCGGGCAGGGCATAGACGGCGTGCGCGCCGATGGTCAGCCGCTCGCCATAGGTCTCGGCCAGGCGGCGGCGCGTCGTCGTCGCCCAGCGCAGGTTCACCTGCTGCGCGCTGATGCAGCGGACCAGCGCGCCGAAGAGGTCGAACTGCCGCACCGGCCGCTGCCCTGGATAGCGCGCATCGAGCGCCGCCACCACCGGATCAGCGCGCAGCAGCGCCGCGTACTCCAGCGCGGAGGGCTGGGCGAAGGTCATGGCGAGCGCCGCCTCCACCGGCGCGCGGTCAGCCTCGCGGACGACCTCGACCGCCAGCGTCGGCGCCGCCACCGTCCCGCCGGGAATGGCGGTATAGGCGATGGAGCGCCCGCCAACGGGCAGCGTGCGGATGAAGCGGACGCCGTCCCAGCGGTCGAGCAGATCATCGCCCGCCCGCCGAAAGAGGTCGAGCGAGGCGGCGATGTCGAGCGGGCCGTGCAGCGTGACGGTGAAGCGCGTCGTCGTGGGCGCGCTCATCGCGCCACTCCCGCCGCGCGTTCCACGCCGAGCCGCTCGCGGAGGGCCTGCCAGCCCGCGTCGGTGACGATCACCGCGCGTGTGGCGGGCTGGCGAATGACCCAGCCCTGCGCCAGCGCCGCCGCGCAGAGCGCCGCGCCCAGCGCCCCGCCCAGGTGCGGGCGCCGCTCCGTCCAGTCCACGCAGGCATAGGCGAAGCGGCGCTTCGTCCGCCGGGCATCGGCCACCGCGAC
This sequence comes from Ktedonobacterales bacterium, assembly GCA_036393135.1. GTDB lineage: Bacteria > Chloroflexota > Ktedonobacteria > Ktedonobacterales > JADMIN01 > JAKAIY01. The sequence continues at coordinate 1,128 of DASVWQ010000448.1, read as the reverse complement.
GCCCAGCCCGCCGAAGACCTCCGCGCCCGCCGCGCCAAGCTCCACCGCCGCCGATGGCCCCGCGCGACCAGCCCCCGCCCGCTCCGCCGTCCGCTCCGCCAGCCGCAGCGCCCCGCACGCCACCAGCGCATCGTAAAGCGCCACGCCAACCTCACCCGCCAGGTGATCGTAGCAGAGCCGCGCCCGCGCGAGTGGCGGCGTCACACGCTCCGCCGCTGGTCGTCCCTGTGGCGCGCCCGCCACCGCCGCCAGCGCCTCGATGAGTCCCGCCACCGCTGGATCATGGATCTCGTAGCGCATCAGCCGTCCCTCACGTGTCGCCCGCGCCAGCCCGCGCGCCCGCAGCAGCGCCAGGTGGTTCGAGATGTTGGGCTGGGTGGCGCCTGTCAGCGCCGTCAACTCCGAAACCGTCGCCGCGCCGCCCATCAACGCGCGCAGAATGTCGTAGCGCAGGGGGTCGGCCAGCGCCTGCGTCAGCGCGACAGCCCGTTCCCGCTCATCCATCGCTCGCCTCCTCGCACGTCATGACGCAATACATCATTACACGCTGATATGTTACACGCCGCCGCGCACGCTGTCAATGCCAGATGGGCGGGATGAGGCGGGCTGCGTGAGGGTCGCATGGTACAATAGCCGGGATCAGCGGCGCGGCGCAGGGCCGTGTGGCGGGCAGCGGCAGGCATTGGAGCGACACCGGAGCGATACTGGAGAGACAGGCGCATGGGTACAGTGGACGAGCGGAGTGAACGGCGGCCCGTGCGGCTGGCGGAGCTGGCGGAGCTGGAGCGGCTCTTTCCCCAGGGCGTGCGCGGCAAGCGCATCCACGCGGTCGGCGCGGGCGGGCACGGCATCTCCGCCGGGCTGCTAATAGCGCAGGCGGCGGGAGCCATCGTCACTGGTTGCGACCGCGCGCCCTCCTCGCTCGCGACCATGCTGGAGGAATCGGGCATCCCCATCGCCTTTGGCCACGACAACACCCACGTCGCGGCGGCTGATCTGGTCGTGACCAATCCCGCCGTCACCTTCCTCTTCCCGAACCATGCCGAACTGGAGGCGGCGGAATCGCTGGGAAAACCAGTGGCGCAGTGGCAGCCACTGCTGGGCCTGCTGATGCGCGGCAGCGTCGGC
>DASVWQ010000447.1:0-4055 GCA_036393135.1 Ktedonobacterales bacterium | reverse complement strand
GGATGAGCGTCTTGAAGCTGTAGGAGCCACCCGCGCCGTGGCAGTCCACGACGATGATCTCGTCGGCGCCAGCGGCCTTCGCGCCGCGCACTGCCGCATTGACCTCGCCCGTCATCAGGCGGCGCCCCTCGACGTATTGCGGGTGGCCACCTGTCACCTGCTCCCAGACCTCGATGCCTGCCATGCCTTCCATGTCGGCCCAGATCATCACACGCACGCTGGCTCACTCCTCTCTGAGGCTGTCCGCTTCATCGCGAGGGTATTGTAGCGCATCGTGGCTGGGCGCGCGGGCGCGTTACCAGTCGTGGGAGGCCAGCGCGAGGGACAGCCAAAACATCGCGGCGGCGGCCAGGTCGTCGGCGGGGGCGTCCACGACCAGCACCGCGTCCACCGAGAGGTCCACGCTGTCGGGTAGGCGCTTGGCGCGGAGCTGGCGCAGGCGCATCGCCTCGGCGAAGCTGCGCGGCGAGCCATTGGCGGTCAGCGTGAGGCCCTCGTCCTCGTCATCGACGATCTCCCAGCGATGGCGGGGGTCTACGGAGGCGCCAGCGGCGGCGAAGGTGGCGAAGATCTCCTCGGTGGCGTCCAGGGCGTCGGCGATGCCCATCGCGCCAGGGCGATAGCGCAGGGCGATGTCGCGCAGGCAGATGGCGTCGGCGCTGGCGCGAGCGGAGCCGATGAGGCTGGGGGCAGTCTGCGCCAGCCACTCGCCTTCACCAATGGTCAAGCCCGAAAGGGTGACGGTTTCCTGAATACGGCGCTGGGGGCTGGCGGAGCCTCCGTTCAGTCGCCCTCCGCGGTGTGTCATGGCCCTTCCCCGTTTCCTGGTCGCGTAGGCGGCGCATTCGACGCGGCTGCGTCGCGCTAACCCCTTGCCCACACGCTGCGGGCGCGTCAGCCGCCTCTCCTGAAGGGCCACGACACGCCGTGTGAACACGTCAGCCGCTCGGCGGCTTAGCGCATGCTGGGTTGGAGCATCCGTGACATGCTATCACGCTGGCGTGTCGCGTTGCGAGCGAGCACCCGCCATTTTGCGATGGATTGGCTGACCATGCGCCGGCCGCAAGGTTATCTGGCGCCTGGAGTGCGGGCCACGCAGCGCATTGCCAGCTAGGCGCGGGCGCGCGTATGGCGCGCGTCGTGGTCGCCGAGATGGAGGCTGGCCGACTTGAGGAGGCAGGCGCGATGGCGCAAGAACGCAAGGGGCGTCGCAGGGGATTCGCGGCGATGGATCCAAAGAAGCAGCGTGAGATAGCGAGCAAGGGTGGACGCGCGGCGCACAAGCGCGGGCAGGCGCACGAGTGGACCAGCGATGAGGCGCGGCTGGCCGGGCGCAAGGGCGGCGCCGCCAATCGCCATCATGAGCCTGAGCTGGCGCTGAATAGCTAGCTCGCGGGTGATTCCGACGCGCCCAGGACACCCACGATGGCCGGCGCCATGTCGGATTCCAGGGCGGCGACCGCACGCAGCAGGCCATAGCAGCCCGCCAGCATCATCGCGCCGTGCGGGGCTGGCTCATACGGGGCCAGCGCCGAGCCGCGCAGCAGTTCGCGGCGGGGTCCGGTGACGGCCAGGAACGGTGTCGCCGTGTTCGCGTGTGTCCGCGTGGGATCGAGGATCAGCGCGCCGTGTCCGCTCTCGGCGAAGACACGCTCGTTGGTCAGCGTTCCCGCCGCCAGGTCGCGGAGATAGCCTTCGAGACGCGGCTGGTCCAGCTCGCCCGTGTGATGCTCGAAGAGGCTGACGATGCGCCCACCGCGCAGGTGGAAGGCGAGGGTGTGGAAGTTGCCCAGGTTGGCGACCAGCGCCTCATCCCGCTGGCGCACGGCGGGGTCTTCCAGCGCGCCCGCCAGCGCCGCCGCGCCCGTGTCCATCACCACGACGGCGGGTGGCGACTCATCCACCGCATAGCGCGCGGCGTCGGCGGCCACGGCGGCCAGGCGGGTGAGATCGGCGGGCAGGTCGGCGGCGCGCCAGGCGAAGGCCAGCGGGTCGGGGCGCTCACGCACGCGCGCGACGATAGCGTCGAAGCGGAAGCGGCGGTCGCTGACCCCTGGCGGGGCGGCGCCGTGGTCGAAGGCGGCGACGGCCACCGCGTCCACCTCCGGCTCGATGTCGAAGGTCTGGAAGACGGCTCTGAGGGCGTCCGCATCGAAGTCGCGCATGGTGATCGCGACGAGGCTGGCGCCGTGCCGCTCGTGGATGCGCTGCGCTTCCTCATCATCCACCACCTGGATGCCCAGCGCCTCCACCATGCTGAGGTCGTCGTCGAGGGTGCGGGCGGCGTCGGGCGTGGCGTAGCACGGATACCCCGCCTGGGCGTGGTCGCGCGCGGCCCAGGCGCACGGCCCGCCGCCCATGATATGCCCGCTCAGCAGGACTGGCCGCCCCTCCGCCGTCGCCCGCAGGATGCGCCGCTGGACGATGACGGTGGGTGAGGGCATCACCATCGCGAAGCAGTTCTCGATGCTACGCTCGCTATCGAAGAGCAGCACGTCCTGCGTGCCAGTGCCGACATCCACCGCCAGGATGCGTTTGCGCTCGCTCATCGCGTGTCGCCTTTCCGCGTTTGCCCGCCGCTCATGCCGCCCACCGCCTCAGCGGACGCGCCCGGCGAGGACCGCGCTGAGCGTCCGCCGTGACTGCTCGGCGAGGACGGGGTTCGTATGCTGATAGTAGGGCAAGGCGATCAGCGCGACCGAGAGCGCCCAGCCGCGCCCGCGCGCCCAGGTCGTGTCATCCACCCCCAGCGCCGCGCGATAGACCTCGCGTGTCGCGGCGTCGAAGTAGTTCCATGCTGGTAGCAGATCGCAGGCTGGATCGCCCACCGCCAGGCAGCCGAAGTCGATCACCGCACTGAGGCGGCCATCTATGGCGAGCAGGTTGCCCGGCTGGAGGTCGCCGTGGACCCAGACTGGCGGCGCGTCCCACACGGGCGCCCGCAGCGCCGCCCGCCACTCCGCCAGCGCCGCCTCGGTGTCCAGCATCCCGCCCAGTTCCGCCAGCGCCGCGTGGACTTCCTCGTCGCGCTCGGCCAGCGGCACGCCCCGGCCAGAGCTTTCTCCGGCCAGCGGCCCACCTGACGTGTCGATGGCCTGGAGGGCGGCGACGAAGCCCGCGAGGTCGCGCGCGAGCTGGCGTTGATCGGCGACATGCTCTGGCGAGACGATCTCGCCGCCGAGCCAGCGATAGATAGACCACTGGAAGGGAAAGCCCTCGCCTGGCTCGCCCACCGCAAGCTGGACGGGAATCGCCAGCGGCAGATGCGGCGCCAGGCGCGATAGCCAGCGCCGCTCCTTCGCGATCTGCGGGGTAGCCCAGTCGATGCGCGGCAGGCGGACGACCAGCTCAGCGCCGAGGCGATAGAGCGCGTTATCCGTCCCGGAGGAGGCGACCGGCGCGATGGGCAGGTCCGCCCAGCCGGGAAACTGCGCCGCGAGCAGCCGCTGGACCAGCGCGGCGTCCGTCTCCACCTCGCCATCGTGCATCTTGCCCGGCGCCATGCTCACCCACGCTTTCGACCATCCTCGTCGCTGCCACCGACGATGCATCCATCGTACCACCCACGGCGGCGCGGCCTCACTCCAGATCGAAGGTCAGCGTGAAGGGCGCCACGACCTCGCCCAGCCGCGCCCGCAGGATGGTTTCGTAGCGCCGCTGCTCGCGTTCCAGTGTTTGCGTGGGCAGCGCGCGACCCTCCAGGCGGGCGGCGCGGATGCTGGCATGGGCGCCGCGTGGCCCGGCCAGCGGCAGCCGCAACTCGACGGTGACGCCGCCTCGCGTGGCGCGGTAGGGGCCTTCGGGTGGCCCGGCGCGCACGGTGAGTCGCTGGCCTGCGCGCTCGGCAGTGAAGCGCGTGAGGCTCCAGGCGCCGCGCTCGTGGTCGCGGGTGGCGCCGTCGTCTTCGTAGAGCGTCCCCTCAGCCCGCGCGTCGTCCTCTGGCCCCAGCGCGCAGACCAGCGTGAGTGGCTCCTCCGCCAGTTCGCCGACATATTGCATGACCGGGCCGAGCGGGATGATGGCGCCCTCGCGGACAAAGAGCGGCGCCACGTCGA
>DASVWQ010000446.1:0-4760 GCA_036393135.1 Ktedonobacterales bacterium | reverse complement strand
CGCCGACCGTGCTGCAAGTCTCGCTCTACCTGCTCTATCTGCTGGTGGCGGGCGGCTACTTCTTCTACATCACCCGCAAGCCCGGCGGCGAGCCTGCTCCGGCCCACGGCACAGTGGCGCCCGCCACACGCGGCTAGCCCGGCGCCACGCCGCAACGTCCCGCGTAACCGCAACCTCGCCCTGACCACCACGAGTGGCCGGGGCGACTTCACTCTCTACATCCTCCGGGCGCTTGGCAAGAATCGGCTTGCGGTGAGTGAACCAACCTGCGTATAGTAGAGGGCTGCCCATGTCGCGGGCCACGACCTCGAAAGGATGCGCCATGCTGCTCACGCTGACCTGCTTCGCGCCAAACGCGCCCGACCTGGGCTATCTGCTAGGCAAGAATCCGTCATCGGTCCTCGAGCGCCCGTTTTCTGGCGGCACGGTCTGGGTCTTCTATCCTGAGGTGGCCGACGACCATATCACCATCGCGATGTTAACCGAGATCGACCCCATCGGGCTGGTGCGCGGCCCAGCTCCGTTGACCCAGCTTGGCCACTACATCAACGACCGCCCGTATGTCGCCTCCAGCCTGACCAGCGTGGCGCTGAACACAGCGTTTGGTTCGGCGCTGGCGGGTAAGGCGACCACCCACGCAGAGCGGCTGGCCGAGCGGGCGCGCTGGCGTGTGGCGATTGATGTGGTAGCCTGCGAGGCAGGCGAAGACCTGATCGCGCGCCTCTTCACGCCGCTGGGCTACGCGGTCGCGGCGACGCGATTGCCACTCGACACGCGCTTCCCGCAGTGGGGGCAGGCAGACCTCTACACAGTTGGCCTTGAAGGCGAGCAGACCATCCAGGCTCTCCTGAGCCATCTTTACGTCCTCCTGCCAGTGCTGGACAACAGCAAGCACTATTTCGTGGGCGCGGATGAGGCGGAGAAGCTGATGGCGCATGGCGGCGAGTGGCTGGCGGCGCATCCTGAGCGCGCGCTGATCGCCAGACGTTATCTGCGCTACAAGCGGCCGTTGATCACGCCTGTGCTGGATCGGCTGGCGGAGAGCGATCCCGCGCTGGCGGAGGTCGAGGCGGCGGAAGCGGAAGCCGAGGAGCGCAGCGAGCCAGTCGAAGCGGCGCCTGGGCTGCACGAGCAGCGTCTGAACGCCGTGCTGGCGGCGATTCGCGCGGTGGGCGCCCGCTCACTGCTTGACCTGGGCTGCGGCGAGGGCCGCCTGCTGGAGATGGCGCTGCGCGAGCGCGGTCTGGAGCGCATCCTGGGGATCGATGTCTCAACGCTGGCGCTGGCCAAAGCCCATCGGCGTCTCCATGTAGACAAGATGGCGCCCGCGAAACGCGCGCGTCTGACGCTGGCGCAAGGCTCGCTCCTGTACCGTGATGATCGCCTGCGCGAGTTCGATGTGGCGGCGCTGGTCGAGGTGATCGAGCATCTCGATCCCAGCCGTCTGAGCGCGATGGAGCGTGTAGTGTTCCAGCATGCCCGCCCGCGCCGCGTCATCGTGACGACACCCAACCGGGAATACAACGTGCGCTGGGAGGCGGTCGGCGACCTGCGTCTGCGCCACCGCGACCACCGCTTCGAGTGGACGCGCGCCGAGTGCCGCGCCTGGGCTGAGCGCGTCGCGGCGGCGCACGGCTACCGCTATGTCTGGCAGGCTATCGGGCCGGATGATCCAGGAGTTGGCTCACCCTCGCAGATGGTGATCTTCGATGCTGTTGGCGCGCGGGCGCTGGACGCGGACGAGGCGCAGCGGACGGATCTGGCTGAACGGGAGGCGGACAGATGAGCGACACCGACAATGCGCCAGCCGAGCCACGTGCGCTGACGGACGCCGAAATAGACGCGGTGGGCGCGGCAGGCGCCGCAGAGCATGGGCGCGTGATCGCGATACCGCAACTCTGCCTCGTCGCGCTGATCGGCCCGACCAGCGCGGGCAAGAGCACGTTCGCGGCGCGCCACTTCGCGCCCACTGAGACGCTCAGCTCCGACGCTTTTCGCGCGCTGGTTGGCGATGATCCCAACGATCAGGGCGTGACAGCCGCCGCATTCGACGCGCTGCGTTATGTCGCGGCGGCGCGGCTCAAGCTGGGACGACTGACGGTGGTGGACGCGACCAGCGTAAAGCCGCAGGACCGCACGATGCTGACGCATCTGGCCCGCGAGCATGATGTCTTCTGTATCGCCATCGTCTTCGACCTGGATGAGCGGACACTGCTGGCGCGCAACGCCGAGCGCCCCGATCGGCGGTTGCCCGCGCAGGTCATCCGCCGTCACATGCAAGACCTCCATCGCGGAATGCGTGGGTTGCAGCGTGAGGGTTTCCGCCAGGTACACATCCTGCGCTCGCCGAAAGCGGTGGATGCGGCGCAGGTCGAGCGCACATCGATGTGGAGCGACAAGCGCGAGGAGCGTGGCCCGTTTGACATCATCGGCGATGTCCATGGCTGCTACGATGAGTTGCTGGCGCTACTTGGCGCGCTGGGCTACGTGCCGGACGCGGAGGCTGGTATGCGTCATCCTGCCGGGCGGCGCGCCATCTTCGTCGGTGATCTGGTGGATCGCGGACCAAAGGTGGTCGAGGTGGTCGGACTCGTCCGGCGGATGGTCACGGGCGGGCAGGCGTTCTGCGTGCCGGGCAACCATGATATGAAACTCGCACGCAAGCTGGCGGGGCGCAATGCGCAGATCACCCACGGGCTGGCGGAATCGCTGGCGCAGATAGAGGCGCTGCCCGCCGAGGAGCGCGCCGCGTGGATCCAGGCGTACCGCGACTTCGCCGATGGCCTGATCTCGCACTTGATCCTGGATGACGGCGCGCTGGTGGTGGCGCATGCGGGTATGAAGCAGGAGTATCAGGGGCGCTCGTCGGGGCGGGTGCGCGACTTCGCGCTCTTTGGGGAGACGACTGGTGAGACCGACGAATTTGGTCTGCCCGTCCGCGCAAACTGGGCGGCGGACTATCGCGGGCGCGCGGCGGTCGTCTATGGCCACACGCCGACGCCCGAAGCCACCTGGCTCAACAACACTATCAACCTCGATACTGGCTGCGTGTTCGGGGGGCGGCTGACGGCGCTGCGCTGGCCAGAGCGCGAGCTGGTCAGCGTGGCCGCCACACGGGCATGGGCCGAGCCAGCGCGTCCGCTGGCTGGCGCTGTGGCGGCGCCCGCGCCAGAAACCGAGGTCGAGACACAATTGCGCATCGAGGACGCGCTGGGTAAGCAAATCGTCACGACGCGGCTGGCTGGCTCGGTCATCGTGGAGCAGGATCGCGCGGCGGCGGCGCTGGAGGTGATGAGCCGCTTCGCCACCGATCCTCGCTGGATCATCTACCTGCCGCCCACCATGTCGCCCTCCGAGACCTCGCGGCGCGCCGACTGGCTGGAATATCCCAGCGAGGCGTTCGCCTACTACCGGACGCAGAGTATTCCGCGCGTGGTCTGCGAGGAGAAGCACATGGGCAGTCGCGCCGTGCTGGTCGTGTGCCGCGACTCCGCCGCCGCCAGCCGCCGCTTCGGGGTGGCGGAGGATGGGCCGCCGGGCGCCTGCTACACGCGCACGGGCCGCCGCTTCATCGAGGATGACGCGCTGGACCGCGAGTTCATTGCGCGGCTCTCGGAGGCGTTGGGCGCGGCGGGCTTCTGGGAGCGCTTCGAGACGGATTGGGTCTGCCTGGACGCCGAGATCATGCCGTGGAACGCGAAGGCGCAGGGGCTGCTCCGCGAGCAGTATGCGCCAGTGGCGGCGGCGGGCGCGGCCTCGCTGGCGGCGGCGCAAGCGGCGGTGAGCCAGGCCAACGCGCGGGGCCTGGACCTTGGAGCGCTGAGCGAGCGCCTGGCGGGGCGCGCCGATGCCATCGCCCGCTATGCCGACGCTTACGGGCGCTACTGCTGGGAGGTCACGGGTCTGGAAGGTATTCGGGTGGCGCCGTTCCATCTACTGGCGACCGAGGGGCATGTCCACACCGACCGCGACCACCTCTGGCACATGGCGGAGTTGGCCCGGCTGGCCGAGATTGATCCGCTGTTCGTCGCGACCCGCCATCGCGCGGTGGATACGCTCGACGCGGACGACTGCGCACGAGCCGAGGCGTGGTGGGAGGAGTTGACGGCGGACGGCGCTGAGGGGATGGTCGTCAAGCCGCTTGAGTTCATCGCGCGCGGGTCGCGGGGTGTGGCGCAGCCCGCGCTGAAGTGTCGGGGCCGCGAATACCTGCGCATTATCTATGGGCCAGACTACACCGAGCCAGCGAACCTGGAGCGGCTGCGGGCGCGTGGGCTGGCGGCGAAGCGGCGGCTGGCGCAGCGCGAGTTTGCGCTGGGCATCGAGGCGCTGGAGCGCTTCACCCGACGCGAGCCGCTCTGGCGCACGCATCAGGCGGTCTTCGGCGTGCTGGCGCTGGAGAGCGAGCCAGTGGACCCGCGCCTGTAGGCTGGCCGGAGTCGATGGAGGTACGCGAACGGGGCGCGCTCGATGCCAGTCAACGCATCGGGCGCGCCCCGCTCTGTAGTACAGGCAGGTCGTGCGGCCGGGTCTACGGGTAGATGCCGCGCACCTGGGTCGCCTCGGCCACGCGGTCCACGGCCAGCAGATAGGCGGCCATGCGGTAGTCGCAGCCCTGCTCCTCGCGCTTGGCCTGCACGGCGGCGAAGCTGCGGGTCATGATGTGTTCGAGGCGGTGATTGATCTCGTCCTCAGCCCAGAAGAAGTGCTGGAGATCCTGCACCCACTCGAAGTAGCTGACCGTCACGCCGCCCGCGTTG
>DASVWQ010000445.1:0-2531 GCA_036393135.1 Ktedonobacterales bacterium | reverse complement strand
TAGGCCGCCAGCTTGAGCGCCATCGTCACCAGCGCGGCGGCGATGGAGAGCCAGGTATAGGAGCGCGCATCGCTGAAGCGTCGCAGCATCGCGTACCTCTCCCTTTCGCGCGGCGTCTCCACATGGCCGCGCACAGCGCCTGCTCAACCTTGAGGCTTCCGCGCGCGTACATCATTATAGCAGTGGGAGCAGGCCGCCGTGTCCGCGTTTCCCGCTTCCCCGCCCCCGCGACCTGGCGCTGGCGAGACCCCGGCGATTGCATGCGATTGCATGATGGAAGGCGCATGAACAAATGACCTGGTTTGGCAATACGAAAAGAGACCATGCGGCGCAGACGCCGCCAAATGAACTCGCGGCGATGGACGACTACTCCCGCTCCATTGTCACTGTCGTCGAGCGCGTCGGCCCCGCCGTGGTGCAGGTGGGCGTAGCCAAGGCGACGGGGCAATCTTCCCCCTTCGGCGGCAATGGGCGCGTGGTCGAGGGCGCTGGCTCCGGCGTCATCTTCGCCCCCGACGGCTACATCCTGACGAACAGCCATGTGGTGGATGGCGCGCTGCGGATTCAGGTCACGCTGGCCGATGGTCGCGAGATTCCCGGCCAGATTGTGGGCAATGACCCTGAAACGGATGTCGCGGTCGTGCGGATCGCCGCGCCCGATGGCGGACGCCTGCCCACCGCGAAGCTGGGCGACTCCGATCACCTGCATGTCGGGCAGCTCGTCGTGGCGATTGGCAGCCCGGCGGGCCTCCAGAGTACCGTGACGGCGGGCATCGTCAGCGCGCTGCACCGCTCGCTACCCGGCTACGGCGGGCGGCTGATGGAGGACATCGTGCAGACCGATGCGGCGGTGAACCCCGGCAACTCCGGCGGCCCGCTGGTCAACGCGAGCGGCGAGGTCATTGGCATCAATGTCGCCATCCTTCAGCAGACGCAGGGCCTCTCGTTCGCCATCCCCATCAACACGGTGAACTGGGTCGCCTCGCGGCTGATGCGCGATGGCGAGGTGCGCCGCGCGGTGATTGGCGTCGGTGGGCAGGCGGGCATGCTGACGCAATCGGCGCGGCGCGCCCTGCGCATCGAGAAGCCCACGGCGGTCGCGGTGATGTACGTGGCGCCCGGTGGGCCGGCGGCGCAGGCGGGCATCCGCCAGGGCGACGTGATCTACAAGATGGATGAGAAGGCCATCGGCACGGTGGACGACATGCGCCACTACCTGGAGCGCCTGTCCCCTGGCGCGCACGTCAAGGTCGGGCTGATCCGCAATAGCGCCAGTGGCCCGGTCGCCGCCGAGGCCTCTGTGCGCGTCGTAGTGGAGGGCGGCGGCGCTCGCCGCTAGCTCCGCGCCACTCGCGTCAGCAGGCCATTGCACGCCCGCGCGTTTCCCGCAGTGTCCGGGGAGCGCGCGGGTTGCCTTGTGCGCGCCTGCGAACTGCGTGCGTTACTTTCGGCTCTCTTGCAGCCTCTTGACTTCTGGCGGCTGCGCTGGCACTATATCACAGTGATATATCGCTGTGAGCGGTCATGAGCGCCAGAACGCCGGAGGGGGACGCATGTATGAGCTGATCATCCTCGCCTTGCTGGCGCAGTTTCCGCTGCACGGCTACCTGATCGCCAAGATCACCAACGACATGCTTGGTCCTTATGCCCGGCTGAGCAGCGGGCGGCTCTATCCCTTGATGGTCAGGCTCGCAGAGGAGGGGCTGATCGTGGTCGAGGGCGAAGGCCAGCCCAGCGGCGGACGTCGCCAGCGCACCTATCGCATCACCGAGCGCGGGCGCGAGCGCTGCCATCGCCTGATGATGGACACGACCGCGAACCTGGGCGACTACCAGCGCATCTTTTGGGTCAAGATGGCGAACATGTCGCTGCTGACGCTCAGCGAGCGGCTGTATCTGGTCGATCACTACATCACCTACTGCCAGACGAATATCTACCACTATGTGGCGGAGATCGCCGACCTGCCGCGCCACGCCGAGCATCTCGCCAAGGCCTCGCCGACGTATCGCGAGGACGTGCTGCTGGTGATGGAGCAGGTGCTGCGGCAGTGGCGCCAGCAACTCGCGGATGTGACGGCCCTGCGCCAGCGCCTGCTCGCCGGGGGCGCGACGGCAGCCGATGTGGCGGGCGTGGCGTGGAATGGCGCGGAGTGACCTCTACGACGCAAGCGAACGGACACCCGATAGACGGGGAGGAAGACTGATGGAGATGGAGAGCGCGCGGGCGGGCGTTGGTCCCGCCGGGCGGGGCGGCGGCCAGCGCACGCTGCGTGGCATGGCGCTGGTCTCGACGCTGGTCGCGCTGATGCTGACCCTGCTGCTGGAGGCGCTCGACCAGACGGTCGTCGGCACGGCTATGCCAAAGATCATCGGCGAGCTGAACGGCTTCAGCCTCTACACCTGGGTGGCGACGGCGTACCTGCTCGCCTCGGCCACCGTCATCCCGATTGTGGGCAAGCTCTCCGACCAGTTCGGGCGTAAGGGCTTCTTCCTGGCGGGCGTGACGACGTTCCTGGTTGGCTCGGCGCTCTG
>DASVWQ010000444.1:0-2259 GCA_036393135.1 Ktedonobacterales bacterium | reverse complement strand
GTGGCCCCGCTGAAGGAGCGATTCGCTATGGCTGGTGGCGACCGGCAGGGACAACAGGGCGGCGCGCCCAGCGACCTCACACAGACCCAGCGCAACCAGATCGAGGCGCTGGTGAAGCGGACCGAGGAACTGGCGGAGGCGCTGCGCGGCGCGGGCGACCGTGCGACGCTGGCGGCGCGGCTGGCCGAGGCTGTCGGGGCAGACGCCGCTGTGGCGCAGGCCTATGCCGCTCGTCTCGGCTCCGTGCGCGGCGATGGCGCGGCAGAAGCTGCCGATGTCGCGCTGGCCCTGGGTGAGGTGGACGCCCGCCACGAGGTCGCCCGCGAGGCCCGCCGCGCGCTGGTCCGCCTGCGTAGCGCCGGAGCCATCCCTGCGCTGGCCATCCCCGCCGCCGCGCCTGCGCCGGTCGCGCCCACACCCGCCGCCGCGCCCGCGCCACAGGCCCCCGCCAGGCCCGTCTTCGTCGAGGCCTGGACCACCCGCACGCGCGACGCCGGCGAACTGAATATCATCGCGCTCTGGCGCGAGGGCGCCGACGCCGACCTCCTGCGCCCCTACATCTTCGGGCTGGACTTCTGGCAGAAGGGCGTAGACAACTTCGAGATCGGCGATACCATGACCCGCAGCGCGGTCCAGCGCCAGTTGATCGAGCCGATGCACGGCGAGAACCTGCCCTCGCCGGTCAAGCTTGGCTGGGCGCAGACGCGCGGCCTCGTCCTCCAGGCGCTCGATGTCAATACCTGGCGCGGGACCGAGCCGGGCGGCGACTTCACCCGCTACCGCGCGCGGGTCGAGGAGCGCCTGCTCGCCGAGCCAGCCGACGACGCCCAGCGCGCCGACCTGGCCAGCGAGGAGCGGCGGTTCGCGCGCGAGGGCGACCGCCCGCTCTGCGACATCAACCTCAGCGCCGACGAGATGCTGGCGAACTGGCTGGGCGCGTGGAGCTTCGGCGACTATGGGCTGGCCTATGACCTGCTCGCCGAGGAACATCCCGCCCGCCAGCGCGAGAGCCGCCCCGAATATATCGCCACGCGCCGCCAGTGGGCCAGCGAGGCGCATCCGGCGGCGCTGCGCCTCTCGCTGATCCGCGAGCAGGAGCAGCGCGCCAGCCTGCTCTGGACCCCCGACGCGCCCGCCGCTGGACGCCTGGCTGCGGGCGGCAAACGCGACCTGGAGGCGTTCTGGTCGCTCTCGCTAGATGAGAGTCAGGTCGGCGGGCAACTCGAAGAACTGCCGATGGGAACGCTGGTCAGCAAGGTCTCTGGCCGCCACTGGTTCTGGACCAGCGCCTCGTTGCGCCGCGACATCGCCAGCAATCTCTGGCTGATCGCCCGCCAGCGCGACGAGGGCGCCCAGGCGCAAGGCCTGCCCGTGGAGGAGCTGACCAAGCGCATCGCCGAGGGCCGCGAGCGCGCCGAAAAGACCGCCCGCGAGGCGCCGCAAGACCCCTCCGGCCCGCACGCGAATGAGGCCCTGCGCGCCGTGACGGGAGAGCTGACCGCTGGCCTGCACTATAGCGACGCGCTGATGGCGCGCCTGCCGCTGGACGAGAGCGTCCTGCGCGGGGCCGTGACCGACGCGCGCACGCTCAGCGCCCACGAGCGCGCAGCCGCCCTGCTGGAGCGCGCGGTGGGGCGTTTCGGTGATGACAATGAGGTGCGGCTGGAGCTGGGTGTCGAGCAGTACCTTGTCGCCGAGCAGAGCGCGCAGATGGGCCAGCAGGACGCCGCCGCCGCGTGGCTGGGGCGAGCCACCGCGACCCTCACGGCGCTGGCTAGCGAGGCGCCCACCCCGCAGAATCTGCAAGGGCTGGGGGAGTTGCTCACGCGCCAGGGCCACTATAACCAGGCCGAGCAGCGCTTGCGCCAGGCCATCGCGATGGGCGACGCGAGCGCCACGCTCTACGTGGACCTCTCCGAGACATTGATGGGCCGCGCGACCGATGACAATCTCGATGAACCAGTCCCACCCGACGACGCCGCGCGCCAGGCGATCATGCGCGAGGCCCTCCAGGCGTTGCGCGACGCCGCCCGCATCGATTCCGCCGTTCCCCAGCTCTTCACGCGGATGGGCGCGATCTACGAGACGCTGCACATGCACGACGACGCGATTATCGCCTTCGAGGAGGCCATCAGCCGCGAGCCGGGCAACGATCTCGCCTATTACACGCTGGGAACCCTCTACCTCACGCGCCAGGATTACGAGCAGGCGCGCAAGCCGCTGGAAATGGCCTCGCAACTCGAACCATCGTCCATGCAG
>DASVWQ010000443.1:0-3355 GCA_036393135.1 Ktedonobacterales bacterium | reverse complement strand
ATTCCCTGGCGCCTCCAGACAGCAAGGCCACGCGCTCACGGGCGCCAGCGTGGAGGTGAGCATGAGTGCCGCGGCGCCAGCGCCAGACATCTTATCCGCCACCATCCTCATTGTCGAGGACGAGCCGCCCATCGCCAATATGCTGAGCGCCACACTGGAGGCCGAGGGCTACCATCCGCTCGTGGCCGGCACTGGCGAAGAGGGCGTCCTGATGGCGCAGCGCGACGACCCGCAACTGATCCTGCTGGACCTGATCCTGCCGGGAATGGATGGCTTCGCGGTCGTCCAGAGCCTGCGCGGCAACGCCCGCACCGCCCACATCCCGGTGATGGTGGTGAGCGCGCGGCACGACGCCGAGTGGAAGCTGCGCGCCTTCGAGTCGCATGTGGACGACTACGTGACCAAGCCCTTCAACAGCGACGAACTGCTCGCGCGCATCCGCACCCAACTGCGCCATGTCCAGAACGTCCAGCTTTCGCCACTGACCGGACTGCCCTCTGGCCGTCTGGTGGAGCAGGCCATCGAGGAGCGCATCCACGCGCCAGGCCAGTGGTCCATCCTCTACCTCGACCTCGACAACTTCAAGGCCTTCAACGATGTGTACGGTTTCGTGCGTGGCAACGACCTCATCCACCTCGCCGCGCAGATCATCAACACCAGCATGCGCGAACTGGGCGCCGCAGGTGATTTCCTCGGCCATGTCGGCGGCGACGACTTCATCCTCGTCACCTCGCCTGCCCGCGCCGACCGCATCTGCGAGCGCATCATCACGCGCTGGGACGCCGAGAGCCGCGCGCTCTATTCCCCCGATGACCTCGCGCGCGGTACACTGATAGCAGTGGATCGTCGCGGGCAGCGCCAGGTCTACCCGCTGGTGGCGCTCTCGATTGGCGTCGTCACCAACGAGCGTCGCCCGATCACCGCGCTGGCTGAGGTCAGCGCGGTCGCCGCCGAGGTGAAGCGCGCCGCCAAGGGCGTTCCGGGCAGTTCATGGTATGTGGACCGCCGCGGCCCTGACAGCCCACATACCACCTCGCCGGGCGACATCCGCCACTGAGACGCGCCGGGGCGCCAGCGCGCCGCACATCCGATCCATGCCCGCGAGCAGGGAGACAGCATGGCAGACAAGACCTCCAACACCACTGATACCACTGACGCCACCAGCGCGCCGAGTGACGACGCCGAGGAGCAGCGCCGCGCTACCCGCGAGAACGCCCGTCGTGTCCTTCAGGGCAGCGGCGTGGCTGAGATGCTCCAGACGCTCAACCGGCAGGCGCTCCAGGGACGCGGCTGGTTCGAGGAATACGATTCCGGCGTGATCTTCAAGTGGGGTACCGCCTTCACCCGCCGCCACATCTGGGTGGATGTGTCGGGCGACCAGTTGCGCTTCCGCCTCAATCCCCACATCCGCTGCACAGAGCCAGTTCCCGCTTGCGACGGCGAGTACCACAGCTTCACGGCGGAGACCTGGCGCATACCGGGGATCGTCCTGCGTGAGGTGGACCGCTGCTATCGCAAGCCGGTCTCGGAGGCGTCTGACGACTAGCGTCGACGCGCAGCGCGACACACCACACCCACACACCACATCCGAAGAAGGGCAGGGCCATCCATGGCGCGAGGCTTCACCGCTGACGACCTACTGGCGCTCCAGCTTGCTGAGGACCCCCAGATCTCGCCTGACGGCGCGCACGTCGCCTTCGTGCGCACCGCGATCAACCGCGAACGCTTCGAGTACCAGCGCAGTATCTGGCTGGCGCCGACAGCGGGGGGCGAGGCGCGCCGCCTGACCAATGGCCCCGGCGACACGGCCCCGCGCTGGTCGCCGGATGGCCGCACGCTGGCCTTCCTGCGCGGCCCGGCGACGCCCGCCCAGCCCAAGACCCGCGAGGAGCGCGACTCCGGCGCGACCAGCCCGCAGCTCTGGCTGCTGCCGCTGGAGGGTGGCGAGCCGCGCCAGTTCACCCACCTGCGACATGGCGCGGGCGTGGCCGTCTGGTCGCCCGACAGCGCCAGCGTCGCCTTCGCCGCCACCACGGGCCAGCCTGACGACGCCGAGGTGGATGACGCCGCGCTGGAGGGTATTTCCTGGCCGCGCGTCCGCTCAATCGACCAGATGTTTTACAAGCTCGACGGCGCGGGCTACCACTACGACCAGCGCGCCCATCTCTTCGTCGCGCCCGTCGTCGGCGGCGAGCCGCGCCAGATCACCGATGGCGACTGGAACGACGGCGATCCCGCCTGGTCGCCGGATGGACGGCTGCTGGCCTTCGTCTCCGACCGCAGCGATGAGCGCTGGGTCTGGCCCGCTGGCGCCGTCTGGACGCTCGATCTGGTGAATGGCGCGCTCCAGCGGCTGACCGATGAGGATATCGTGGCCGCCGCGCCCACCTGGTCGCCGGATGGCGCGCGAATCGCCTTCCTCGGCTCGGCGCGACGCAAGGGCGACAGCCATACCGACCTCTACACGACATCCGCCAGCCAGAGCGAGCCGGGGCAGCGCCTGCTGACGGCGGACTTCACCCCCATCTGCTCCGACACCTGCATCGACGACCAGCGCAGCTCGCATGGCGGACATCATCTCGTCTGGGACGCCGCCAGCCGCGAGATCCTCTTCCTTGGCTCGACACGCGGCGCCACCCATGTCTTCGCCGCGCCCGCCGACGGCGCTAGCCAGCCGCGTCCGCTCACCAGCGGCGCCATCCACGTCTCCAGCTTCTCCGCCGACCACGACGCGCGGACGCTGGCGCTGGCCATCTCCACGCCAACCATCCCCGGCGACATCTACACCCATGCGCTCAGCGCCGGGGCCGACGCCGCGCCGCTTCGCCTCACCGAGGTCAACGCCGCGCTGCTGGAAGACATCATGCTGGCCGAGCCGGAGGAGTTCAGCTTCACCGGCGCCGATGGCTGGGAGCTGCAAGGCTGGACACTGCGCCCGCCGCAGGCCGACCGCGAGCAACCGCTGCCCGCCATTCTGGAGATTCACGGCGGCCCGGCGGCGATGTATGGCCACAGCTTCTTCCTGGAGTTCCAGCTCCTCGCGGCGCGCGGCTACGCCGTCGTCTACAGCAATCCGCGCGGCAGCACCGGCTATGGGCGCGTCTTCTCTGCCGCCGTCAACGACGACTGGGGTGGCAAGGACTTCGTAGACATCATGGCTGGGCTGGACGCGGCCATCGCACACGGCGGCATCGACCCCGACCGCCTGGGTGTTGCGGGCGGCAGCTACGGCGGCTTCATGACCAACTGGGCCGTCAGCCACAGCGACCGCTTCAAGGCGGGTGTCACGATGCGCTGCGTCTCGAATATGACCACCATGTTCGGCGTCAGCGACATCGGCTGGTCGCTCGCGGTG
>DASVWQ010000442.1:0-2540 GCA_036393135.1 Ktedonobacterales bacterium | reverse complement strand
ATCAACCACATGATGGCCAAGGAGTCGGTGAAGGCGCGTCTGGAGAGCCGCGAGCATGGCATCTCGTACACCGAGTTCAGCTACATGATCCTCCAGGCGGTCGATTACCAGCATCTCTACGACGACTATGGCTGCGTCGTGCAGGTGGGCGGCAACGACCAGTGGGGCAACCTCATCTCCGGCGTCGAGCTGATTCGCAAGACGCGAGAGGCGCGTGTCCACGCCCTGACGGCGCCGCTCGTCACCTCCGCCACCGGCGCGAAGCTGGGCAAGACCGAGGCGGGCGCGCTCTACCTCGATCCGCAGATGACCACCCCCTACGAGATGTACCAGTACTGGATCAACACCGACGACCGCGATGTCGGCCAGTACCTCAAGGTCTTCACCTTCCTCCCGCTGGCCGAGATCGCCGAGCTGGAGCGGCGGCTGGCGGCGGATCCCGCGGGCCGCGTGGCCCAGCGCACGCTCGCCTGGGAGATCACGCGGCTGACACACGGTGAAGCGGTGGCCGATGGCGTCGCCGCCGCCTCTGACGTGCTCTTTGGCGCGGGGGTCGGGCGACTCCATCAGGAGACGCTGCCCTACCTGGCGCAGGCCGTTCCCACCACGCGGATCGCGGCATCGGCGCTGGCGGCGGGCCTCTCGCCGCTCGACGCGCTGGTGACGGCGGGCGCGCAGCCCTCGCGTGGCGCGGCGCGGCGGCTGGTCCAGCAGGGCGGCCTCTACGTCAACGATGAGCGCTGGGGCGATCCGGAGCGCGCCATCACCGCTGAGCGAGCGCTCTTTGGCCGGGCGCTGCTGCTGCGGGCGGGCAAGAACCGCTATCACCTGCTGTTGGTGGAGGAGTAGACCCGCGCATGGCCCAGATTCTCCAGATCGACATTCCGGCTTCGCACGGCTTCCTCGAAGCGCTGCTACGCCTGCCCGATGGTGTGGCGGCCAGCGCGGAGGATGCGCCGCGCGCGGGGCTGGCGCTGCCAGGGCTGGTTGGCGTTGTCTGCCATCCGCATCCGCAGTTTGGCGGGACGATGCACAACAAGGTCGCGTTCCGGCTGGCGGCGGCGCTGGTGGAGCTGGGTATGCCCGCCCTGCGCTTCAACTTTCGGGGCGTGGGGCGCAGCACTGGCTCCTACGGCGAGGGCATCGGCGAGGCGGAGGACGCGCGGACCGCGCTCGACGCGATGGCGGCGCGTTATCCTGGCGCGGCGCTGCTGCTGGCGGGCTTCTCGTTCGGTTCGTGGGTGGGGCTGCCCGTCGGCTGCGCGGACCCGCGCGTGACGCATCTGGTTGGCGCGGGCATCCCCACCTCGCTGCTGCGGACGGACGCGCTGGCAGGCTGCGCCAAGCCCAAGCTCTTCGTCCAGGGCGAGCTGGACCAATACGGCCCGCGCGCCGAACTGGAGGCCTGGTACGCGCGCGTGTCTGAACCGAAGACGCTCACCGTCATCCCCGACGCCGACCACTTCTTCACCCACCATCAGGCCGAGCTTTCCGCTGCGCTGGACGCGGGTCTGCGCGCGTGGTTCCCCGTCGGCGCGCCGCACGCGGGCGCGTGAGCCGCGCGACTGGCCGGAGAGTCCCATACCGCTCGCCTATCTGGCGCCGCTCAGGTATCATGGCGCCTATGGACCGCCGACGGATCGCCGAAGTGGGGATGAACCGAGAGAAAGCGAGCAGGCATGATACCCGTTCTGATCGTGGATGACAGCCCAACCGTCCGCACGACGCTGCGCGGCTGGCTGACCGAGGCGGGCTACGAGACGCACGAGGCCAGCGACGGGCTAGAGGCGCTAGAGATCCTGCGCGGGGCCAGCGCGCCGATGGTCGTCCTGCTCGACTATCAGATGCCGCGCCTGGACGGCTTCGAGACGCTGAGCCGCGCCGCTGAGGAAGGGCTAACGCCGCCCCGCTTCGCCTACGTCGCCATCTCCAGCATAGCGATGAGCTTTCCGCCAACGTTCTCGGCGCTGCTGGGTCGGCTGGGGGCGCAGATCCTGCCGAAGCCCTTCGAGCGTGACGCCCTGCTCCACGTCACCCAGTTCGTCGAGCGCCGCCTCACGTCCCCCGCCGCGTAGCAGATCGCGTGTAGCGCGGAGAAGAAAGACAGGCCAGTCTCGATGGTGAGCTTGCCAGCGTTCGCTGAGTCGCTGTACATCATCGGATGGCCCTGAGGTCCGCGACATGTCTGACGGCTGGCTGAGTGGCACGCGCTCTTTCCGACGCCCAGCTCTGGCGCCCGCTCCCCTACACTGGCACGCTGGGCGACATGCCACCGCCCGCCTGGGCCGCCGACTTCGACCCGTTCGCTTTTGCGGGCAATCCGCTGGGCAAGGAAATCGTCTTCTTGCATCGGGCGTCCGGGAGTGTGCCGATGGATGACCTGATCCAGATTCACCAGCCGCGCTCTGGCCATCCCTTCAACAACGCCCTGCTCGCGTTGAGCGGTGTCGCTGCGCCCAACGGCGGCGCGCCGCTCAATATGCGGCTCACCTTCACCCGACGCCGCCTCGCCCGGCAGTCGCTCGACCGCCTGCTGTCCT